>CASEEB010000296.1 GCA_949286815.1 uncultured Eubacteriales bacterium
TAAATATGAAAGGCAAGGGTTACGGTTATGTATAAATTTCCAATCGGTGTTATGCTTGAGTCATTCAGACTCGACACAAGGTCGGCAATCGCGGAGGCGGCAAAGACAGGCGCTGACGGAGTGCAGATGTATGCCACAAACGGGGAGAACGCTCCTGAAAATCTCACTCCGCAAAAAAGAAAAGAGTTGTTGAAATTTTTAAAGGACAACGGACTTGTTTTTTCGGCGTTGTGCGGAGATCTCGGTCACGGATTCGGCAACCGGGAACTGAATCCGGAGCTTATTGAAAAGTCAAAAAGAATTGTTGATCTGGCAAAGGACCTTGAATGCGATATTGTTACAACGCATATAGGCGTGGTGCCGACCGACAAAAACCATCCGAGATATAAAATAATGCAGGACGCCTGCGCAAGTCTCGCCGAATACGCCGATTCAGTCGGCGCGCATTTTGCCGTAGAGACCGGACCTGAAACTTCCGAGGTACTGAAGAAATTTCTTGATTCGCTCGGTTCGACCGGCGTTGGCGTAAACCTTGATCCTGCCAATCTGGTCATGGTGACGGGAGATGACCCGGTCAGGGCGGTGTATAATCTTAAAAAATATATTGTTCATACTCACGCCAAGGACGGTGTGAAATTGGCGGACGGAAACCCCGAATACATATACGGCGTAGTTCACCCGGTTCCTCAGGAATTTCAGGGAATACAGTATTTTGAAGAGGTGCCGCTGGGAGAGGGCGGTGTGGATTTTCCGGCATATTTAAAGGCGCTTGATGAAGTCGGATACAGGGGATTTCTCACTATTGAACGCGAGGTGGGTGAAAATCCGTCAAAGGATATCTCACAGGCGGCGGTTTTTCTCAGGGAATTAATATCGAAATAATTTAATTCTTGATTTAAGACACTTAAAAGTATATTATAAATCTTGTTTTATATTCCTATTCTGCAATCAAAAAAGCTTATTCGGAGAACCTCAGCGCTATGAATTGACGCTGAAGTTTTGGGGACGACCCCATTCCGAATAAGCTTTGTTTTATTCAGTTTGATTTGGTTCTGCGATTTTTTCCGGAGTTTTTTGGACCTCGCCGGATTTTGTCTCTTCCGCCTTTTTGATGTTTTCCTCAAGCAGAATAAATATGACGACTACAAGCAGTTCATACGGCAGAGGACAGAATTCGCCCGGATTTACCTGAGACATCAGCAATATTCCGAGATATGAGATTCCGAGACACATTGCCGTTCTGTTTATTTTTTTGAATATAAGTCTCACCCTGCCCACAAACTGATATCCGTAGGCAAGTACGCCGACAATTCCCATACTGCCCACAATTTGCGGGATCATCATATGATACCAATACATGGCGCCGCTTTTCGGAGTGTAATACGGGGCATTGATATCCGAAAGCAGACCTTCTCCCAGAAACCATTGGTCTTTGAATCTCTCCGTGAGCGCTTTGAACATTTTAAATCTCGCTTCGTCCTCTCTTATCAGATTGTCTCCGACCGCACGCCACTCCATGATTTCCATTAATACGTCTTTAAGCGCGAATACCGCAATCACCGCGATCACCGCGATTATCGACGCCTTTAAAATACGTCGTTTTCCGTCGGCTATCCAATACGCTATACAGAATAAAAACTCTATGCTTCCCATGATGAATCCGCCTCTTGAGCCTGTCAGAATCATGGCGATGTAAAAAACAACCGAAAGCGAGGCTACCGCGGGATATTTTTTAGAGAGCAACAGCGGGAAGGGAAGCGCGAACATTATATATGTGGACAGATTGTTTCTCGACAAATAGTTCGCGGACAGATATTGGGTAATGTTTATGTCCGACGGATCCCGGAGATATCCGTAATAGTAAAACGCTATATTAAAGACGGTAAGCAAACCCCACAGCGTCATTATAACGGCGAATTTTTCGTTTAAATCATACTTTCTCTCTGTCGCAAGCCGGGATTTCATAAACAGATATATAAGGATCATCCCGATACTCAGACCGAGGTAGTAGTACAGATTGCTTCCTATCAGATATTTTTCAAGCGGAACTTTTCCGAGCCCTCCGACAAGTATCGCAATAGCTACCGCGATTATGCCGTAAAGACTTTTTCCGACAACAATCTTTTTTCTGTAAACGACAATATGAAAAATCAATGCCGCCGCCGCGGGTATGACAAGGTAGACATACTTTATGAAAGTATCATAGGAATCGTAACAGTTTGTCAGAAATACCGATGCCATGAGTATCGGATTAATAATTGACAAAATATCGTCACA
Organism: uncultured Eubacteriales bacterium; assembly: GCA_949286815.1. Lineage (GTDB taxonomy): Bacteria > Bacillota > Clostridia > Oscillospirales > CAG-272 > SVTX01. Next base: position 2,278 of record CASEEB010000296.1, read on the forward strand.
TATAAAAAGCTTTATACATATCAGAAGCAGGAATACAATGGCTCCCGTAACCTCTGTGCCGGTAATAAGGACAATCGCGGCAAGCAAAAATTCCGCCATGAAAAAAATATAATGGTCAAATACGCCCCTGGTTTTGTATAAAATTGTTAATAATTTATCTTTCATAATATCCTGAAAATAAAAATATTTCTTGAAATTGTCCTGTAATATTAAAACCGACAACATGGATGCCGATAATTCGGTTTCATAGTGCCGGTTTAGATGAGTTTGTATGTCTTTTACAGTGTCAATTTCAAAATTATATTGTCTTATTTCTGAGCTGCGTCAACAATTGCCGCGAATTTATCCGCGACAAGCGAAGCTCCTCCGATAAGACCTCCGTCAACATTGGGCTTTGAAAGCAGTTCAGCCGCGTTCTTTTCATTCATTGAACCGCCGTACTG
>CASEEB010000297.1 GCA_949286815.1 uncultured Eubacteriales bacterium
ATACTCGCGCAGTCTTTTTCCGCTTCACTTATCGCGAACGCGGGAGTAAAGCCGCTGAACATCGGGGAATGTAATTCTCTGAGGGCAAATACTTTAAAGGATTTTGCCGTTTCGTTGAAAGAATCCGGTTAAGTTATATGAACAGGCGGCGTCAGACGATACGTAGCCCTTCACTGAAAGGAAAAAGGCTGAAAATAAATTTTCAGACACACCTTTTGTGATGCCAAGGGCAAACCGCACAAAACGCTGATTTGGCGTAAGAAAGGAATGGTCATAAAAATGCCAAATAAATTCACCCCAAAAGCTCAGTATGCTCTGAATATAGCTCTCACATTCGCATCGGATATGGGACACTCATATATAGGCTCGGAGCATATCCTGCTCGGACTGCTCGCCACGCATGAGTGCGCGGCCTCCAAAATTCTTTCGGCACGCGGCGTTGATAAGGAAAAAGTCAAAAATACCGTTGCGGAAATCGCGGGTCTGGGTTCCCCGGGCCTCATCACTCCGTCTGACATGACGCCGAGAACAAAAAAAATAATCGAGGGCTCGGCATACGAATCCTCAAGAAGCGGACATTCCTACATCGGAACAGAGCATATTCTGCTCTCGCTTCTCAACGAAAAAGACTGCGTCGCGGTCAGAATACTTGAGAGCATGTCAGTCTCCCCCGCGGAATTGAAAAACGACATCGAAACCTATATATCGGGAAGTCCCAATCATTCGTACACAAACGCAAAAAAGCAGGATGACGACGGATATACAAAGACTTCGGAGAAAAAAAGCGGCGCCGCTGTCCAAAGCTTCGGAAAAGACCTTACCATGCTCGCGAAAAAAGGCAGACTTGACCCCATAACCGGCAGAGATAAGGAAAGCGAAAGGGTCATACAGATACTATCAAGAAGAACCAAAAACAATCCTTGCCTCATAGGAGAGCCGGGAGTGGGAAAAACAGCGGTCGTGGAGGGACTTGCACAGAGGATCGCGGACGGAAACGTACCGGAGCTGTTAAAGGACAAATCTGTCATCATACTCGACATCGCAAGTATGATAGCGGGAGCCAAATACAGGGGCGAATTTGAGGAACGACTCAAAAATGTTTTGGCTGAGGTCGAGAAAAATCCGGATATTATAATTTTTATTGATGAGATACACACAATCATCGGAGCGGGCGCCGCCGAAGGGGCGGTTGACGCCGCAAACATTATAAAGCCGGCTTTGGCAAGAGGCGAGCTTCAGGTTATAGGCGCCACAACGCTTTCAGAGTACAAAAAGCATATAGAAAAAGACGCCGCGCTTGAGCGGCGCTTTCAGCCCGTAATAGTGGGAGAACCGACACGGCAGGAAGCAATCGCCATTCTTAAGGGTCTGCGCTCAAAATACGAGGCGCATCATAAGCTGTCAATATCGGACGAAGCAATAACAGCCGCGGTAGATATGTCGGTACGATATATTAACGACAGATTTTTGCCCGACAAGGCAATAGACCTGATAGACGAGGCGGCTTCCATGCTGAGAATAAAGGTATTCACTTCTCCCCCCGAGCTGAAAAAGATGGAAGAGGAACTTGAAAAAACCGAGCTTGAAAAATCCGAAGCGATTACAGAACAGAATTTTGAGCTTGCCGCAAAGCTCAGAGACAGCGAAAAAGAGTTGAGAAAAAAATACGAGGATGAGAAAAGCGCGTGGGAGCGCCAGAAAGACGACGAGTCACTGACCCTCGGAGCCGGCGACATCGCCAATATCGTCACTCAGTGGACCGGGATACCGGTCAACAGACTGATGGAGGGCGACGGAGAAAGGCTTTTAAATCTCGAACAGTCACTGAAATCAAGAGTTATCGGACAGGACAAGGCCGCACACCTGCTCGCCAAAGCCATACGCAGAAACCGTACGGGACTGAAAGACCCGAACCGCCCGATAGGGTCGTTCATTTTCGCCGGTCCGACCGGAGTCGGTAAAACCGAGCTTGCCAAGGCGCTCGCTTACGCGTTGTTCGGAAGCCCGGACTGTCTTATAAGAATAGACATGTCCGAATATATGGAAAAACACAGCGTTTCAAAACTAATCGGTTCCCCTCCGGGATATGTGGGTTTTGAGGAAGGCGGTCAGCTCACCGACAGAATACGCAGAAAACCGTATTCCATTGTCCTTTTTGACGAGATAGAAAAAGCTCACCCTGATATATTCAATCTGTTGCTGCAGGTGCTTGACGACGGTATGCTCACCGATTCTCAGGGCAGGCGCGTGGACTTTAAAAATTCGATTATAATAATGACCTCAAATATAGGCGTCAAAACCGGAGGTGATACCGCTCCGCTCGGTTTCTCCACATCGACTCTTATTCATGACGAGAGCGAAAAAGAGAGACAGGAGATAAGCGAAAAAATATTCAAGACCTTCCGCCCTGAATTTCTCAACAGGATTGACGAAATTATTGTCTTTAACAGACTGTCCGACGACAATCTTAAGGATATCGCCAATCTCATGCTCGATAAAATAAGGAAAAGAATACGTGACGGCGGCGTTGAGATTGAATTTTCCGATGAAGTCGCGAAACTTATCGTTAAAAACGGATATGACCCTAAGTTCGGCGCGCGTCCGCTCAAGCGCTCTGTCACAAAACTGATTGAAGACCCGTATACCGAACTATTGCTTTCGGGAAAAATACATCCGGGAGATAAAATAGTCGCGGTATGCGACAACGACAAAGTGGAATTTTTAAATGAAGAAGAAGCTGAAAAACAGGACGAAGAAAAAAATAAAAGCTTAATTCAGTAATATATCTGCCAATGATATTTTAAACTAAAAACAAAAAACAGCAGCAATAGTCACCTTTACCGGCAGTGGCAATCGCTGCTGTTTTTATAAAATTCGAAAAGTTTTGCATAACAAAACCGCGGCATACAACCGGAAAATATCATTTTTTTGAATTCAATACGTTGTATGCAGCTTCACGCTGTATGGCATTATTGAACAAAGTCTGTCATTTTGCGGAAAATTCATATGACGTGAAGCTTTCAAACACTTCTCCCGGCGACAGGGTGCAGTCTGTAAAGCCCTCGTGGTTCATACTGTCAGGCATAGCCTGTGTTTCAAGGCAGAAAGCGTTTTGCTTATTCTGAGGATATCCGCCTTTGAAAGGATGATTTACATCATTCAGAAAATTGCCCGTGTAAAACTGAACGGACGGTCGGTCGGTATAAACTTTCATGATTCTGCCGCAGGCAGGTTCATAAACGGACACGACAGGTTCAAAAATATCTCTTCCGTCCGGAGTAAAATTCAGGCAGTGATCATATCCCCCCGCAATTTTCAGAGCTTCAAAATCAGCATAAAAATCCTGCCCTATCGCCTTGGGTTTTCTGAAATCAAACGGAGTTCCCTCCACGCTCAGTATATTGCCCGTCGGAATCAATTCCCCGTCTGTTTCAAGATATGTATCGGCGTTCATCTCAACAATATG
>CASEEB010000298.1 GCA_949286815.1 uncultured Eubacteriales bacterium
CTTCACGCTGTATACAAAACCCTGGACAGTTTTGCAACGCAAAACTGCCGCATACAGCAAGTAAAACAGTATTTAACTGATTTCTTTATGCTGTATGCAATGCTGCTATGCATTATATCATATTGCTGTACCCCATTAAATACTCATCTACCTCCTTTGCGCACGCTCTCCCCTCGGCTATCGCGTGCACGACGAGAGACTGTCCGCGGCGTCCGTCTCCCGCCGCAAACACGCCCTTGACGGAAGTGGAATACTTTCCGTTCTCGGTAGAGATACATCCTCTCGCATTTTTATCTACTCCGAAAGCCTCAGCCACGTAATCTTCACATCCCACAAAGCCCGCGGCAATCAGCAGCAATTCACACGGCATATCTTCCTCGCTTCCCTCTACTTCCGCCATGACCGTCCGTCCGCTTGCCTCGTCCTTTTTGGGTGTCAATTTAACCGTGGTAATTGAACATAAATTTCCTTTGTCATCCGCGTGAAACTTTTTGACCGTAGTCTGATAGATTCTGGGGTCGCCTCCGAAAACCGCGATCGACTCCTCCTGACCGTAATCTGTCTTGCAAACGCGAGGCCACTGAGGCCAGGGATTGTTTTCCGCTCGCTTAAGAGGCGGCTGGGCAAGCATCTCAAGCTGCGCGACAGATTTGCACCCCTGACGGATACAGGTGCCGACGCAGTCATTGCCGGTATCGCCACCGCCCACGATAATAACATTTTTATCCTTGGCCGTGACCGCAAAGCTGTCAGCGTCTCCGATAACCTTTTCGGTTGCCATGGTCAAAAAGTCCACGGCAAAATAAACGCCTTTCACGTCCCTTCCCTCAACTTTAAGATCTCTCGGCTTTTTTGCCCCGCAGCAAATAACTATGGCGTCAAATTCCCGTTTCAGTTCCTCAAACGAAATGTCTTTTCCGACGTCGGTTCCCGTTCTGAAAATTATACCTTCGGACTTCATCAGGTCAATACGGCGTGATACAATTTTTTTGTCAAGCTTCATATTAGGAATGCCGTACATCAAAAGTCCTCCGGGACGACGGTCTCTTTCAAACACGGTAACGCTGTGACCCCTTTGATTAAGCTGATCGGCAACCGCAAGCCCGGACGGTCCCGAGCCCACGACGGCAACTCTTTTACCGCTCCTTACTTCGGGAATTTGAGGCGTCATCCAACCGTTTTCAAATCCCTTTTCGATAATCGCAAGTTCATTGTCATGAACAGTTACAGGCTGACCGTTCAACCCGCAGGTACATGCCGCCTCGCAAAGCGCGGGACATACTCTGCCTGTGAATTCGGGAAAATTGTTGGTCTTAAGCAGTCTTGAAAGCGCCTCGCGCCAATTTTCCCGGTATATCTCATCGTTCCATTCGGGTATCAGGTTATGCAGCGGGCATCCGCTCATCATACCGGCATATACCGCTCCCGCCTGACAGAACGGAACTCCGCAGTTCATGCATCTTGACGCCTGTTCTCTGCGCTGTTCACCTGACATCGGTATTTTAAACTCGGAAAAATCGCGTATGCGCTCTTTGGGAGAGACGCTTCTGTTCCCTTCTCTTTCATATTCCATGAATCCTGTTGCTTTTCCCATAAGTTAAACTCCTTTACGCCTTTTGTATCAAATGAAAAGCTTCAAGCCTTGCCTGCTCCGGAGACATCCCCTGCTCTTCGAACTGTACTGTCGCCGCCATCATTTTCCGGTAATCCTCCGGTATGATTTTTTTGAACTTGGGCAAATACTCATCGAAGTTTTCAAGTATCTTTTTGCCAAGCTCCGAGCCGGTGGCCTTAACATGCGCCTCAATCAGACCTCTCAGCTCTTTGGCGTCATGAGATTCAGTCACATTGCCCATACTCACCATCTGCTTATTCAGCCTCAGATACAGGTCATGGTCCTCGTCAAGAACGTACGCGATTCCTCCGCTCATGCCCGCGGCAAAGTTTTTACCGGTACGTCCGAGTATTACCGCTCTTCCGCCCGTCATATATTCACATCCATGATCTCCGCATCCCTCGACCACGGCAATCGCACCGGAGTTGCGTACGCAGAAGCGTTCCCCGGCAATACCGTTGATATACGCCTCTCCGCTTGTCGCGCCGTACAACGCCACATTGCCTATAATAATATTTTCATGGGCTTTAAAAGTCGAACCGTCCTCCGGTCTTACCGTAAGTCTGCCGCCGGAAAGTCCTTTTCCGAAATAGTCGTTTGAGTCTCCCACAAGGTTCATAGTCATTCCCTTTGGAATAAACGCCCCGAACGACTGTCCGCCGCCTCCGCGGCAGTTCACAACGTATGTGTCGTTTTCAAGCGTATCTCCGAAGGTCTTGGTGATTACGGAACCGAGTATTGTACCGGCGGTACGGTTGACGCTTGAAACATCTACCGTGACGGAATGCGGCTTTTTCTTTTTGAAATAGGGTTCAAACTCGGGCAGAAGCACCGCCTGGTCCAGGGTTTTCTCAAGTGCGAAATCAAATTTGTCATCAGGGTCGTTATGAACCGCCGGAAGCGCTTCAAGTATGGCGGACAGATCTATCTTATCCGCTCTCTCGGTGATCCTGTTCTGGCGCACACGGATCTTGTCGGTGCGTCCCACAAGCTCATCAACCGTCCTCACACCGAGTTTAGCCATAATCTCACGAAGCTCTTGCGCTATAAACGTCATAAAATTCATTACATATTCGGGCTTTCCGCAAAAACGCTTCCTCAGTTCCGGGTTTTGCGTCGCTATACCCACAGGACAGGTATCAAGATTGCACACACGCATCATTACACATCCCATGGTCACCAACGGAGCGGTGGCAAATCCGAATTCCTCAGCCCCCAGAATACATGCTATAGCCACGTCCCGTCCGCTCATCAGCTTACCGTCGGTCTCAAGCCTTACTCTTGTGCGCAGACCGTTGCGTATTAAAGTCTGATGCGCCTCCGCAAGTCCGAGCTCCCACGGAAGCCCCGCGTGATGAATAGAGCTTTTCGGAGCCGCGCCGGTTCCTCCGTCGTATCCCGATATCAGAACCACTCCGGCTCCCGCTTTCGCGACGCCCGCGGCAATAGTGCCCACTCCCGCCTCGGAAACCAGCTTGACCGAAATACGCGCGTCTCTGTTCGCGTTTTTAAGGTCGTAAATCAGCTGCGCCAGATCCTCAATGGAATAAATATCGTGATGCGGCGGAGGTGAGATAAGCGACACTCCCGGCGTGGAATATCTGGTTTTGGCTATCCATGGGTATACTTTTTTCCCGGGTAGGTGTCCTCCCTCGCCGGGCTTTGCGCCCTGAGCCATTTTTATCTGAATTTCTTTCGCGCTGCAAAGGTACGCGCTCGTCACTCCGAATCTGCCGGACGCGACCTGCTTTATGGCGCTGTTCTTCTCCGTGCCGAAGCGCGCCGGGTCCTCGCCGCCCTCTCCGGAATTCGATTTACCCTGAAGTCTGTTCATCGCTATTGCCATGCAGGTGTGCGCTTCTTCAGAAATGGAGCCGTAGGACATCGCCCCTGTCTTGAATCTCTTGACTATTTCGCTTGCCGGCTCGACCTCGGAAAGCGGCACTCCTCCGTTTTCGTCCCAGACAAACTCAAGCAGTCCCCTCAGCGTATGAGGTCTTCTTTCGTCATCGACCATGGCTGTATATTCCTTGAATTTCTCATATGACCCCGTATGTGTGGCTTCTCTGAGCGCGACTATGGTCTCCGGACTGTACAAATGGTCTTCGGCATTCTTTCCGGAACGCAGCTTATGCGTTCCTACACTGTCAAGAGTCGTGTCCACGCCGAATCCCAACGGGTCAAACGCGTGGTTATGCCGCCATTCCACCGCTTCTTCAATTTCCGCAAGTCCTATGCCTTCTACCGGGCTTACCGTATTGGTAAAGTATTTGTCGATAACCGCTTTTGAAATTCCGACCGCCTCAAATATCTGAGCCGACTGGTACGACTGCAAAGTAGAGATTCCCATTTTCGACGCGATTTTGACAATCCCGCGCAATATAGCTTTGTTATAATCCGCAATCGCAGTGTGATAGTCCTTGTCAAGCCTTCCGCTGTCAATCATCTCGGCAATACATTCCTGTGCAAGGTAGGGATTAATCGCTCTTGCCCCGTATCCCAGAAGAAGGGCAAACTGATGAACATCCCTCGGTTCTCCGCTTTCCAGGATGATCGAAACGGCTGTACGCTTTTTGGTGCGGATGAGATACTGCTCCATTGCGGAAACCGCGAGCAGGGACGGAATCGCGACATGGTTCTCGTCGACCCCTCTGTCAGACAGTATAATTATATTCGCGCCGTCACGATACGCGCGGTCGCACTCCACAAACAGTCTGTCGAGCGCCTTTTCCAAAGAGGTGTTCTTATAATACAGGAGCGAAACTGTCTGTACCTTGAAGCCTGTTTTTTTCATGTTGCGGATTTTCATAAGGTCAACAGAGGTCAGTATCGGGTTCTTTATCTGGAGCACCGCGCAGTTTTCGGGCTTTTCGTCAAGCAGATTTCCGTCCGACCCTACATAAACCGTAGTATCCGTGACTACCTCTTCACGCAGCGCGTCAATCGGAGGATTTGTCACCTGCGCGAACAGCTGCTTAAAATAATTGAAAAGCGGCTGATGCTTTTCGGACAAAACCGCAAGCGGCACGTCTATTCCCATTGAGGCTATAGGCTCCGCGCCGTTTTTCGCCATCGGAAGAATAGCGTCGGTCAGATCCTCATATGTGTATCCGAACACTTTTAATAAGCGGTCTCTCTCCTCTTTTGTATACTGAGGTACTTTGGCGTTAGGCACGGGCAATTCCGAAAGCGTGACAAGATACTTGTCAAGCCATTCGCCGTACGGCTGCCTTGAGGCATATGTCTGTTTACACTCTTCGTCCGAGATAACTCTTTTCTCCCTCATATCCACCAGCAGCATCCTACCCGGTTCAAGTCTGGACTTGCGCACAATATTTTCCGCGGGAATATCAAGCACCCCGACCTCGGAGGAAAGTATCAGACGTCTGTCCTTTGTAATATAATATCTCGCCGGTCTGAGACCGTTGCGGTCAAGCACCGCTCCCATAATGTCTCCGTCGGAAAACAGTATCGCGGCGGGACCGTCCCACGGCTCCATCATAGTGGCGTAATAACGGTACAAGTCCCTTTTGCTACGTGAAATTGACGGGTCGTTTTTCCACGGCTCGGGAATCATTATCATGACCGCGAGCGGAAGCGGTATGCCGTTCATGGTCAGAAACTCCAGAGTGTTGTCAAGCATTGCGGAGTCCGAACCCGCCGCGTTGATTACCGGCAAGACCTTATCCATGTCCTTTTCCATACATGACGAATGCATGGTCTCTTCTCTGGCAAGCATTCTGTCCGCGTTTCCGCGTATGGTGTTTATCTCCCCGTTGTGAAGAATAAAACGGTTGGGGTGCGCCCTCTCCCAGCTCGGAGTGGTATTTGTGGAAAAGCGCGAATGTACCATGGCAAGCGCGCTTTCATAATCATCGTCCTGCAAATCGACATAAAATCTGCGCAGCTGGTTTACAAGAAACATCCCCTTGTAAACGATAGTACGGGATGACAATGAAGAAACATATGTGTTGTCGTTGCTCTGCTCAAATATTCTGCGGATAACATACAGCTTACGGTCAAACTCAAGACCTTTTTTAAGGTTGTCGGGACGCGCCACAAAACACTGGCAAATATACGGCATAGTGTCCTTCGCGCGTTGACCCAGAATATCCGCGTTTACCGGAACGTCTCTCCAGAAAAGGAACTTAACTCCTTCTTTTGAGCATATGATTTCAAACATTTTCTGCGCCTGACGACGTTTCAGCGGATTTTGAGGAAAAAAGAACATACCTACCCCGTAATCGCGGACTTCGCCCAAATCCACACCGAATGTTTCAGCGGTCTTTTTAAAGAAACGGTGAGATACCTCAAGCATCACTCCCACTCCGTCGCCTATGGTGCCGCTTGCGTCCTTACCCGCTCTGTGCTCAAGTCTCTCAACTATGCATAACGCGTCGTTGACAATAGAATGTGAGGCAATACCGTCAATGCTGACAACAGCCCCTATACCACATGCATCGTGCTCATACGCTTCATTGTATAAAGTTTTCTGTTCTGACTGGCTCATATCAATTCTCCTTATTTTCCGCTGTCTCCGTAGTTCGCGAGTACCCGCGCGGACGGGTCGTCTACATTGCAGCCTTCCCAATCCTTATTCGGCATCCAAAAGTCCGCTATCATCTCCGCCTGACCCGGATAATATCTTTCAAACAATTCCCGGTACATAAGAGATTCTTTGGTGAAAGGCGTGGCATAACTGTATTTTGCCCTTTTTTCCTCGTATTCATTATCGGTATAAAGCTTTTCCGCGTATTCCTTGAGATGGTCTACCATTGAATGTCCTACGGCGTCGCTGAACGCCGCTTTCTCACGCATCAGTATGTCCTGCGGAAGATAGTCTCCCTCAAACGCGTGACGCAATAAATATTTTCCCTTATTGTATTTGTTTAATTTGATTTCCGGGTCAAGACTCATAACGTACTTGACAAAGTCAAGGTCTCCGAACGGCACGCGCGCCTCAAGCGAATTCACCGAAATACAGCGGTCGGCGCGAAGCACGTCGTACATGTAAAGCTCCCTTACCCTCTTTTGCGATTCCTTTTGAAATTCTTCGGCGGACGGCGCGAAATCGGTATATTTATATCCGAATAGCTCGTCTGAGATCTCTCCCGTGAGCAATACCCTCAGGTCTGTGTTTTCATGTATGTATTTGCATACAAGATACATGCCGATCGATGCTCTTATCGTCGTGATGTCATACGTACCGAGTAAAGCCACGACCTCCGGCAAAGCCTTGATAACATCGTCCTTATTTATAATGACCTCGGTGTGCTCGGAGCCTATATAATCGGCAACCTGCTTTGCGTATTTGAGGTCGATTGCGTCTGTGCTCATTCCTATGGCAAAAGTTTTAATAGGCTTTTTCAGAAGCTTGGCGGCGACGGCGCATACCAGAGACGAGTCAAGTCCCCCGGACAGCAAAAATCCCAAAGGCGCGTCCGCGTCAAGGCGCTTTTCTATACCCGCGATCAGCTTTTCCCGGATTTTTCCGCACGCGGTCTCTATATCGTCATAGCACACTTTTTCAACTTTTCCTATATCTCTGTAACAAATAAATCTCCCGTCTTTATAATAATGTCCCGGAGGAAACGGCGTTATTCTCTCACACAGCCCGACAAGGTTTTTCGCCTCGCTCGCGAATACTATCTCCCCGTACCTGTCATATCCGTAAAACATGGGTCTTATACCTATCGGGTCCCTTGCCGCGATATACCCCCGCGTTTTCGCGTCGTATATTACCATCGCGTATTCCGCGTCGAGCATTCCGAACATTTCGTCTCCGTACTCCTTGTAAAGCGGAAGTATGATTTCGCAGTCCGAGTCGCTGACAAACCTGTATCCTTTGGCTTCAAGCTCTTTCTTTTGCTTGCGGAAACCGTAAAGCTCCCCGTTGCAAACTACATAGCTTCCGTCCATTTCAAACGGCTGCATACCGCTCTCGCTCAGCCCCATAATCGCAAGCCGGTGAAAACCCAACAGTCCGTTGCCGGTATCTACAATCCGTGACATATCCGGTCCTCTTGATATAGTTTTGTCAAAACCCTGCTTAAATTCTTCTGCCGGCATTCCGGTGCCGCAGCATCCCATTATTGAACACATAACCTGTCCTCCCGTAAAAAGCACAATCAAAGTTTTTTTAAGCGCGGCAAGGAATGTACAAACCCGCTTAAGAAAGTAAACAGACAAACCCGCGAACGCTTGCGACAAAGGCGCATTGCCGGTTCCGGCGGCAGATCAAGCTGACGCTGAAAGTATGAAAGAACCCTCCGCCAGACAGACGGTACATATGCGCTCTGTCATATCGGTTTAATAAAAAACAACTCGCCGGGCTGCGCGTATTTGCCGATATCAATTATAAGACACCCGCAATCCTTATAACCCAATTTTCTGTAAAAATGCTGAGCGTCTTCATCAGACTGAGTTGAAAGCATGAGCAAATCAAAGCCCTTTGATTTCATGTCATTTTCCCAATGCTCCATAAGCTTCCGCCCGTATCCCATGCCCCGATACCCGCTGTCTAAATATATAAGATTGCAAAAAGGAATACTGTCCCAGAACAGATTATATCTCAAGACCCCCGCGAAACTGCCCTCGCATAATAACACATATCCTGTCTTGTCTCTTACCTTTTTGTAAAACTCTTCCTCCCTCAAATGTCTGTCAAGCCTAAACCAATTTTCCATATCATCATTCTGAACACATCTGATTTCTACCATTTCGCCCTCCGAGACAGAATTCTCGTAATATCAAAAATCGGGAATTTACCAAGTACGCTCTTTAAATCTTTGACAGAAATATACTTTCCGAATCAAAAAACTTTTTTGCATAAAGGCATAAAAAAACAAAAAGCCGACAGACATATCTTGTCTGCGGCCTCTTTGTCGCTTTATGTGAAAATTATATC
>CASEEB010000299.1 GCA_949286815.1 uncultured Eubacteriales bacterium
TATCTTATATCTGTAAAGAACAGCCTGTTCCCTTATCTTCAAAAGACGCATTAAATTTTCTGGTATGTATATTTTCCCCTCAATCATCTCAGCTTCATAAGTATTTGCGTAAAAGAATCTTTTGATCTTTCGTAATTGTAATGTATCTTCTAAATGGCTTGTCTCAAGAACCTCAAAAAATGCCTCCCATTGATCTGCCCTGTAAATATGCAATCGCAACCCAGGTCCTCTTCCTATAACCAGCGGTTTTTCTGCAGTTCTTAACTCCTCCGTTCCATATTCCGGAAGAGTAATACAATATTTTTGCATACTTCCACCGCTGTCTTCGTCCACATATTCCTGGCAAATTATCTCAATAGGAAATTCCTGTTCAGGTTCCTCTTTATTAAGATAAAGCCAGGGAACCTCGCTCAATGATAAGTATTTCATAATACTTTCCACCCCGCTCTCCTTTTTCTTAGCAGCATAGTCTCATGCCGCTTTCTTCCTGTATGGATCAGAATTACTACCATAAATGCCAACAGTGTCTGAAAGAAAAACCATTGATTGCATACTGTCTTTATCATCAAACTTGCAGTTGCTGATACCAGCACTAAAGCTGAAAGCACACGGCAAGATACAGATTCGCAGCCATCCATTTTTGACTGAATCACAGCAATAACAAGTCCCACCATAAAAACAGCAGAAATATATTTCAGTATATTACTCCATATCACAATATTTGTTTCATATCCCATCACGAGTCTGTAATATGTATCACTTGTGCTGATGAAAAAATCCCACGCCAACAGATTGATCAGAAATACAGACATTGCCGCCATTTCAATAACATATTTTTTCAGATCCAGCAGAAGGCATATCCCTGTCAAGCACAGAATAATCCCTAACATCCCAAGCAATGTTGTCCAGTGAAAACCGATATTGAACTTATATCCGTAGTCCTGAATCTCCTCAATATAGTACCGGGGATTCCTCATCCACCTATCATCAATCAGGAACAATACCGCAAGGCCTACACCCACAACTGAAACTCCGCCATATATTATAGGTTTCCTACACTTCATCTATTTTCTCCCTGTCCTCTCCAACTCGATTATAGTGTATGACAAAGTATTCATCATATTGTTCAAACATCTTTACTTCTATATGTATTGAATCTCCATGATTTAGTGTCAATCACTAGAAACTCCTGCGTCCCAATCGGTTCCCCGTTTCTGTATGTAGAAAATACATCACACGATATTACATTTCCCATTCTGGATATTTTATCAATCGGAGTGTGTCCGACTATCTGCAGGATTTCATCTGACTTATACATCTTCCCTGTCGAATACTGAGGGCGACACCAGATAGGCGATATGTCATTCCACATAGAATCATGATGCAATCCATTAATGAAATCAATCGTCTGATCAGTATTGTGATATATATCGGACGGCAACATAGTCTTCACAAAGTAATCCATAACACCTCCATGGCAAAATAGTACATTGTCAATCATATGAATATATTTTATTTCATTGCCTTTCGGCAATGTTCTTTTTAATTCCAATAGTTTTTCCTGAACCGTCCATGCGGCCATTGCACTAAATCCACTCTCCCGCTCATTCCAGATATAACTCAGATCATGATTTCCATATACCCATAATGTATTCGGATATTTCTTTGCGAATGCAATTGCAACATCAAAAGTCTCAACATAAGATTTGATATTATATTCTTTATCCCAGTCATCCGGTATATCCATAAGACATACTGCCTGTTCAGCACAGCCCTTTTCTATCAATTCTTCTGCTATCCGGAACATATATGGTTTCAAATGTATATCCGGTATCACAAGCACCTGCATACCTATCTCCTCCCCTTTTTATTACATAATACCTTATATTATTTTTATTTTTCTATACTTGGATGCGGAAGTCATTTCCTATTTTGGAAATTGCAATTTCATATTTTCATTTTTGATAAATATTGTTTTTTTATTTCATTACTTGTTTTTTCTATTGCCTGGGTTGTGATAAGTGAGAGGGTTTGACTTTTCAAAGAGCAAGATCCACCCGGGTAATACCGAAATCCATTTTATGGATTTTGCTATTCCTTCCGGGTCAAGATCTTGATGGGGATTTCGATTTCCCCATACCCTCGATTTAGACATCTTTCGATGTCGTCTGGCTTCCACAAAATGTGGGTGCATCACTGAGCAAAGTCAGGAGGGACAGCTGACCTGTTTCAGTGGTTCCACTTCGTGGAAAAAAACATAATTGAAGGGAAGGGAGGAGTATGCCACGTAAGAAAAAACCAGAAAAAAATCGCTACAAGAACATTGTCTGCATGAAGGTTACAGATATCGAA
>CASEEB010000300.1 GCA_949286815.1 uncultured Eubacteriales bacterium
GGAAGAGCCGCTTCGTCCTGCTTGGGGAGGTCAAACATCAGTTTCATCTTTGACTAATCCTTTCTTGATTATCTTCGGATCGGATATTTTAATAATAAAATTCGGGATTTACGGCAACAGCGTAAGTCTGTATCACAGATATATTTCGATACGTTTCAGGCTTGCCTTGTCAAGCTTATTCGGATCTGTTATTTCAAAGCAGTTTCCGTCGATATCGTAAAGAAACATTCTGCCGTCCTCAAAGGTGCGGAAGTTGGAGTACGGGTTGTTCATGACAAACGAGACCTTACCGGCTACGGTTTCCACATCAAAGTAGAGATATCCGAATTTTTCCTGAACTTTGTTTATTTTTTTGATTACCGGGATAAAGTACCTGCGGTCCAGTTCGGAAAGCAGCAGTTCCTGGGTGCGCTCGTCAAAATCGGACATTTTCCGTATCATACCGATTTCGGCGCCGCGTCCTTTTTCTCTTGTATCCGGTTCCCTCACGGAAATGAACTCATCCGGTTCTGTGATCGGAAAGGCACGGACAGGGAGCACGCGCTCAAAAAACTCGTCTCCGTATTGTTCGGTGTGAACTTCAAGCGAGATAAGACCTCCGCTTGAAAGCGAGAATTTCGCGTTTTCCGGAGTCAGCTGTACCGATTTGCGTTTATCAAAAAGGCTGTCAATATTGTCATTGTCGTTTTCATTCATATTTTTAACTTCTGCCATAAATCTATGACCATCCTTTCAAAGTTTAAGAGAGTGACTTATCTGCCCTGAACGACTTGTTGCATCTGCTCGTTCTGCAGAGACCAGAGCTTGTAGTAAACGCCCTTCCTTTCGAGAAGTTCGTGCGCCTCACCCATTTCGGCGACTTCACCGTTTTCAATTGCCATAATATAATTGCAGTTTCTCAGTGTGGAAAGTCTGTGCGCTATGGTTATTGTGGTTTTGCCTTCAATAAGTTTGTCTATGGCTTCACTGATAAGTCTTTCGGTTTCATTGTCCATCGCGGCGGTAGCTTCGTCAAGAATAAGCAGAGAAGGGGAAAGCAGAAGCGCGCGGGCAATTGATACCCTCTGACGTTCACCGCCCGAAAGAGAACGGCGTCCTATACCTACTATGGTCTCATACCCTTCGGGCAGCTGCATGATAAATTCGTGAGCGTTTGCCGCTTTTGCCGCGGCTATTACCTCATCCATGCTTGCTTCCGGACGGGCGTAACGTATATTGTCCGCTATGGTTCCGCTGAAAATGTATACTTCCTGCGACACTATCGCTATGTTTTTTCTAAGGGATTCCATTTTAATGTCTTTTATATTTATACCGTCAATCATAACCGAACCGCTGACAGTATCGTACATTCTGGTTATAAGATTGGCTATCGTGGACTTTCCGCTGCCGGTGTGTCCCACAACTCCCACGTGGTCTCCCGCGTTTATGTGAAAGCTGACGTCTTTGAGTATCGGCTTGTTTACACTGTAGTGGAAACTTACATGGTCAAAATCTATGTCTCCCTTGATTGTTTCAAGTTCGACCGCCTCGGGAGAATCGGTAATTTCGGGTATTGTGTCAAGTATTTCAAACATTCTGGTCGCGGAATTCATTGTGTCGGTTATAAGGTTTGTAAAACTTGTAAAGAAGTTAAGAGGACCGAAAATCATACCGAGATATCCTATATACGCGGTAAGGTCTCCGTATGTCATTTCGTTGCCGATGACCTTAATTCCTCCGAATCCCCATATCATCTGTGAGGATATACCGATAAGCAGACCGATAAAAGGGAATATAAAAAGCTGTACCTTGTTGGCGTTGAGGTTTGCCAGATAAAGTCTTTTTGCGTATTTGTTGAACCGTTGGGTCTCCTCGACTTCTTTTGAGAACGCCTTTACGACTCTCGCGCCGTTAAGAGAGTCCGCAAGCATACCGTTGAGAGAAGAGGAACGTCTCCACATCCTCGAATACGAGCGCCACAGTTTGGGAAGCGCGAATTTGAAAATCAGCACAATAATCGGCACCGGTATGTAAACTATAAGTGTAAGCTGCCAGTTGAGTACAAAAAGGAAGATCGTAAGACCTATAAAGTTCAGACCGTGAATTATAAGCGCGGGGACACCGTCAATAAAGAAGCTTCTTATACGTACAGCGTCGTAATTCACACGGTTGTTCAACCGTCCGCTTGAGTTTTTGTTGAAGAACGAAACAGAGAGACGGCTCATTGCGCTGAAGATATCGTCTTTCATTTGTTTTGTGACTCTTGTGGACATATACGCGTTTGTACGGTTCTGGATAATACTGATGAGAAGGGAAAAGATCGCAAGCCCCATCAATAGACCGACAATAATATAAACGTACTTCAACTCATGCATATCGCCTGTGGGCGAAACTACGCGGTCATACAGCAGCTTGCCGCTGATAATAGGGTTAAGCAGGGAAATGGCAGAGGTAAGAAGCATACAGACAAGTATAACCGCCAATTGCTTTTTAAAGGGTTTGAAGTATGCCAGAAGACGCACAAACATTCCTTTTTTCTTCGAGCAGTGCTCACAGATGCGCCTTTGCTGGTCGGGATATACCGTGCCGCATTTCGGACATCTTGCGTTGAACTGGTCGAATACCGAGTCGTCTTCGGCTATTTGCTCGCCGCGCTGCATTCTCTCCAGGATGTTGAGAAAAGCGACAAGTCGGCTTTTGCAGGCATTTGTGCAGCTTCCGAGCACAAACGTTGTTCTGTCTTTTTTATCCTCCGCCTTGTGATAGGCGAAAAGTCGGTTTGAGGTAGTATAGCTGTCTATATACAAATCTTCGATTTTATCGATGTCGTAAAACGTGCATTCTTCATTTTTAACGGAAACATGTACAAGCCGGCTGCACTCTTTGTTGAGTATCAGCCATTCGCTGCCGAAATTTCCGTCTGTGTCAAGATCGAGATGAAGCGCGGCTTCTATTTCTTCCTCGGAAACTTTGTTTTGTCCGAGGATCCTTAAAACATCCTTGTCAGGGGTGTTGATGGGTAACATTTCTCAAATCTTCCTTTCTGTTAAAGCTTTTGGTAAGCTGGCTGGATTGTATGTCATTGTTTGTACCCGCAAATATACAGTATTTATTTTACACTTGAATTCTATTATCCGCAGGGTAAAAAGAAACTTATATATCGGCTTTTAATTAATCGTTAATAAGGATATCATAAATTAAAATATTTGCAAGAGGCAAATGTACAAAAAAATCATATAAAAAAGTAAAAAATATAGTTCAAAATAAATAAAATGAGCCCGAAAGGATGTCAATAAATTCTGAAATGTGTATTAACGGTGAATGCTCTGTGAACACTGCTGAGAGTAGAGTTTTATTTTGCCGTAAATTTTTTTCGATAAAATAATTTATTTTTTTCTGAAATACCTTGACAGGCGAGGTATGATGTGTTATAATGTAACTACCAAAAGCGAGATAACAAATATCAGAGAGGAGGAGGCCACTTGTCAATTACATCTGACCTTATTCGTGGGCACACGGATACAATAATACTTGCTTCATTAATCAACGGTGACAGCTATGCTTACAGGATAAACCGGGGAATTTATGACGCGACGTCAGGAAGATACGAGCTGAAGGAAGCGACTCTGTATACAGCCTTCAAACGTCTTGAAGAATCGGGGTGTATATGTTCGTATTGGGGCGATGAGGAGACCGGAGCCAGACGAAGGTACTATTCCATTACAAACCGGGGCAGGGAAACTTATAAAAAGTTAATCAATGAATGGTCTGAGGCAAAAGAATTGATAGAAAAACTTGTTATAAGAGATACGGCGGGCAACGGTTGAAGACGCGAGCCGGAAAATTTTAATAACATAGGTTACGCCATATTTGTGGCAGGGAGGATACTAATAAGATGAAAGAAAAACTTCGAGACTATATAGAATCTGTTTTTTCCGACGCTCCGGATTGCAGGAAAACAAGGGAGCTCAAGGAGGAAATGTATCAGAATCTGTGTGACAAGTACGATGATTTGTTAAGCGACGGAAGAAGCGAGGCGGCGGCATACAATATAGCCATTTCCGGGGTGGGAGATATCAGCGGAATAATAGACTCGCTTAAAGAGGAATACGGAGAGCAAGCGAAAAACGAGAGTTCACCAAACCCGACAGAGGATAACCCGCGTAAGAACCCGGATGAAAAAGCGGCAAAACCCGAATATACACAAGAGGAGAGCGAACAAATACGCAAATATAAAATAACCTCCGGAATACTGACCGCGATAGCCGTTGCGTTATATATTCTTTGCTGGGTACCGTTGGCTGTGCTTTCGATGCTTTATACCTCAAACTTTTATGATATGGTCGGGTTGGCGGTTATGATGATAATGATCGCGTTGGCGACCGGTCTGCTCATTTTCAAAGGCGCGCTGAAGCCCGCGGTTATGTTGAATAAAAAGGGAAATTACTCTGAAGACGAAATATCGGACAAAGAAAATACCGAAGATAAAAGCAAAAGCAAGAGCAAGAGCAAAAACAAGAAAAAGAAAAATCCGGCGCTTAAAGCAATCAGCAGCGCTTTATGGACTCTTACTGTAGTTGTTTATATATTGATCAGCTTTGTAACATTCGCATGGCATATTACATGGATAATTTTCCTCATTGCCGCGGCGATAGACAATATAATAGACGCGATATTTGAGATTGCGGGCGCAAAATACCGTGATTGAAAATCGGACAGAGTTTAATTAAAGAGAACAGGAGAATTTTTATGAGTGAAAATAAGGTAAGAGGAGCGGCTATAGTTAAATTGGTCGTATGGCTTGTCGTGTTGGCGATACTGTGTCCGATTTTTATATTCGCCATGGAATCTGATTTTCTTGACGACATTGTACACGGGTATAATTTTTCACTGATTGGCGGGGATTATTACAAGGACGCGGATTCCTACAA
>CASEEB010000301.1 GCA_949286815.1 uncultured Eubacteriales bacterium
ATATCGGATTGTCTTTTTTTTCAAATAAATCAAGCGCAAGCTCGACCGACAGATTATCCTTTTCCTCGCCAAGAACCCACGGCATAAATTGCGTGGACAGAAAAGATATCGGCGTATCCCCTGTTTCAAGGCAGTGTTTAACATCGTGCGGGATGGTTAAAATGCACCCTTTTGACAAGGAATAATGCCTGTCGTTGACAATAAAGCCGCATTTACCGGACAGCAGAAGAAAAATCTCGTTTGATTCATGACAATGGCGGATGTAATTTTGTTGATCCGGCGTATTGTCAACCTTAAAATTTGCGCACAGTCCAAGATATTCCATACCTATTACCGCCTTCCGTTTTTTGTATTTCCGTGCGGGACGCAAAGCAATATATTGCTAATATTATACATTATAACATATCAGTTTAAAAATTGCAATGTTTTTTGCACAAAATCTCAATTGTTATTGTCCTGTTTTAATTATATAATGATATAAATGATTTAACAGAAGGAGGGTTTTTATATGCAATGTAAAATAAGAGCAATCAATATTTTATTCTTTGCGGCAATGATTTTGATGATGTGTGCGCTGATCTCGTGCAGCAGGACCGAGAGCGGAAACGATATCGTTCAAAACGGGTCAGAGCAACAGAGCTCTTCTCAGACAGAGATGCCGACTGAGTCTCCTGAAAATCCGAAAACCATTGTGTTTGATGACGGAATTGATGAGGAAGAGACCTCAGCCGATGCGGGCTCGCAAATCGAAGTTCCTCATTATTTGCTTGAAGCAGGCTTTGATTCTCCCATTTCGTCAGAAGATGAAATTTGGTTCGCGAACAGCGCGGCGGATTTTTCCGGAGGCAGCCTGACAAGCTATAACAGCACTCATTTTTATCTTTCGGAAAAAATCAAGATTAAGGCCGATATCGCCTGTATCACGCTTAAGCTCCGAGCTGACCGTCCCGGAGCCGCAAGCCATGATTCGGGGTACATTGGTCTGCGTCTGCCTCAGTATGAGGATGAATATTCCGCGGTAAAGGCAAACGGCATCTGGCTTGCTTTTCAGAACAACAAAGTGGGGATCATTAACGGCTGGCCCAATGTCGTATTGTTTGAAACCGAGTTTTCTTTTTCGGAAAGCAGAGTTGTCTGTATAGAAGACAACATGGAAGACAATGTAATTTCTGTATTTGTCGAAAACGATGACGGTGTTAAATTGCTGGTGTTTCGAGTTATAATTGACGGTCAGAATATTACTGTAGTTGACGATGAAGGAAGCACAAAAATAACCGCCGCTTTCAGCTATGAGGTTGACAACGAGGGATATATAGGTTTTTGGGCACATCAGAATAATGGAGGCGTCGTATACGATGATATTTCCGCCGAATGGGATGAAGCCGTCAAGGTTCCTTATTCAGAATCCGACCCGACCAAAATTCGTGATCTGTACAGCGATACATGGACTGCGACAGACGGCGCAGATCGTCAAATAAACTCGGGAGAGAGCGATGTTGACGATAAGTTGGTAGGTATATTTTATCAGATTTGGCATACAGCTACACACGGCACTTATTCGGACCAAATTCTGTATGATCATTATGCCATTTATCGCGAAGGCGGTCTTGACGCCGTTAAGGATGCCATGGCGAGCGGTCCTTTGACCTGGCCTCACTACTGGGCGCAGCCGTATTTCGGTTACTATCTTTCCACAGACCGTTGGGTGATCAGAAAACACGCTTCAATGCTTTCCGACATCGGAGTGGATTTCATTTTTCTTGATGTGACAAACGGAGAGTCGTTTACCTCTGTTTACAAAACGATTTTCAAGGAATACAGGGCAATGCGTGAAGAAGGACTCGAAACCCCGGACATATGCTTTTTTCTCAGTGACAACAGCGAGGCAAACGCAGACGTATTTGAAGACATATGGGAAAATATATACAGCACCGGTGAATACAGCGACCTGTACTGCATGTATAAGGGCAAAATATTGATTTTGGGTAATCTGGATGCCGTGGATGATGAAAAGCTTGAAATGTTTACGGTACGGCGCTGTTGGGCGCTCCAGGAGAATTTGGGAGACGGAAAAGACTATTGGAACTGGATGTGCGAGACTCCCCAGGTTCCGGCTTACAATTCTGTTACCGGCGAAATCGAAGAAATATCAATTTCCGCCGGACTTCTTGTCAACCTTTCGGTCGGGCGCAGCTATACCGTAAAGGACGGACAACCCGATCTTGACATACTCCAAGACGGCAGTAAGGATGAATTTCAGTTTAATTTAAGTTCAACCCCATACGGACTGTTTTTTGCCGAGCAGATGGCGAAAGCCGCCGAGGTTGATCCTTATGTGCTCCTTGTTACCGGTTGGAACGAATGGACTGCAAGCCGCTGGGAGACAGACGCGACCGGATCGTTTATCGCAAACACTTATATGACCAACAGCGGAGATGATTGGACTAAAAACTACTATGTAGACGCATTTAATCCGGAATTCAGCCGGGACATTGAACCTATGAGCGGAGGTTTCGGAGACAATTATTATTATCAGCTTGCGGCTTTTCTGCGACAATTCAAAGGTTCAAGAGCTCCTATTGCCGCCGATGGTCAGAAAACAATAGATATTGACGGTGACGTTGCTCAGTGGGACAGTGTCTGGCCCGAATACAGAGACACAGAATCAGATACTTATCACAGGAGCTCTATAGGCTTTTTAAGCGCGAATTACTATACGAATGACAGCGGAAGAAACGATATAATAAGCGCCAAGGTATCCCGTGATGAAAATTATATATATTTCATGGCTGAATGTGCGGATACAATCACCGAACCCGTCGGCAGCAACTGGATGAACCTGTTTATCGACTCGGATTGCTCCTCAGACACCGGATGGGAGGGCTATGACTTTATAATAGGTCGTGATACGTCAGGTATAAGCTCAGGCAGAGGCACTCTTTCCGTAGAATCATTCTGTAAC
>CASEEB010000302.1 GCA_949286815.1 uncultured Eubacteriales bacterium
GTGGAAATAGGAGGTTATGCGCCGGGAGTGGAGAGCAAGAAAATTGTCTCTTATTTACCTGAAAGAACTTACTTTAATTCGTGGATGACGGTAAAGGAATGTATCGGGTTTTTTGAGGATTTTTATGAGGATTTCGACTCGCGCGCGGCGAACGATATGCTGAATACCCTCGGAATAAATATTGACGCGAAGCTGAAAACACTTTCAAAGGGCACAAAAGAAAAGGTGCAGCTTGTGCTGGTGATGTCCCGCAAAGCTCAGCTTTATCTGCTTGACGAGCCGATTGCCGGAGTAGACCCCGCGGCGAGGGAATTTATATTGAAAACGATTATCTCCAACTATAACAGCAATGCCACGGTGCTGATATCAACCCACCTGATATCCGATATCGAACAGATACTTGACAGCTTTGTATTTATAAATCAAGGAAAAATATTTGCCAGAGGAAGCGTGGATTCCGTGAGGGAAGAAAAGGGAATGTCACTTGACGAGTTTTTCAGGGAGGTGTTCAGATGTTTGCCAAATTGCTGAAATACAACTTTAAGGATACTAAGAGAATAGGAATACCGATACTTATCTGCCTTTTGGGCATAACGGTTGTGGGTTGTGTTGACCTTGGAGTCATGATATCTTACAACAAAGGCGGTACAGACGGATCCGTGCTGTCAGCGATATTCAATATGCTGCTTATGCTCGGAATGATGTTGGTGGTTCTCTCGCTTATTTTTGCCGTGTTGGTCATGTTGCTTTTCATTTGCGTGAACTTTTACAAAAATCTTGTGAGCGATGAGGGCTATCTTACGTTTACCTTGCCTGTAAAGGCGGATGATATACTTCTGGCAAAGGTGGTAAACGGAATAATATGGCTTGCTATCGTTGTCATATCCGTAGTGATATCCGCCTGCGCACTTATTATGAGCGCGTCATACTTTTCAGAGGGCAACGCGTTTTTGATGTTTGATGAGATAGGCAGATTTTTCAGGATTTTATTTGAAGAATATAAGGCGTCTTATGTAATAGTAACCGTTATTATGGCAATTCTCGCAATTGTCGTATACGCGATCAGTAACCTGTTGCTCTATTATATGGCTATATTTATGGGTTCGGTTGTGGCAAGGAAAAATAAGGTACTTGCGGCGATAGGACTTGTTTACGGCTTTAATATTATTTACGGCATTGTTCAGAATATCGCGTTTTTTGTATTTGCGGCATCTGTTTTCAACAGCGCTGTGCCCGCGTTGTCATATGTAAATATTTTTCTTGCTATAATTATAGTTTGCTCGATTCTTTTCAGCGTGCTTTTCTGGTGTCTGACAAAATATATGATGGAAAAGAAGCTGAATCTGGCATAATTTTCGTTTAAGTAGTTGCAGACATATTTGTGATCAGTTATTCGGTCGATATAATTAAAACAAATTATATTTGTAAAAAGATATGCCCCAAAAAGTTAAACGCTTTTTGGGGCATATCACGCCTAATCATTTTGAATTTTTGTACGGTTTAAAGACATATTTGGACTTCGCAAATGTACTGTTGTTGCCTCAATTCACCGAATAAAGGATTATTTGTGACAAATCAGACGAATGCCTGAATAATAAAATATACTGCCAAGGTAAATGAGCTTACCGCCATCAATATCACAAGCACCCACGCCATTACTTTAACCCAAAGTTTTCTTTTTTTGTCATTCATAATTTCTTTCCTTTCAAAAGTATAAATTTTAGCGTGAGAAATCGTCATGTCTCATCACTTTTCAGAATTTCCGCGCTTACATCCCTGTCGGTAAGCGCCACGCCGGTCGCGGGTATCTTAAGCTTTCTGTAACCTTTGGCG
Organism: uncultured Eubacteriales bacterium; assembly: GCA_949286815.1. Lineage (GTDB taxonomy): Bacteria > Bacillota > Clostridia > Oscillospirales > CAG-272 > SVTX01. The sequence goes on from CASEEB010000302.1 coordinate 1,834, forward strand.
TTTTCAAAGATTCCCTCAAAATCACTGTATGTCCTTACAATTTTCTGTTCCGCTTTCAGGCTCATAATCTGAACACCCACAGAGGTTCTGGTATTTTTCATGGGGATAAGAGAACTCTTTATGACAACAGCTTTATTATCCGAACTTATAAGCATAATCTCAAAAGGTTTCTTCTCATTTTCCGTAAACACGCCTGCTATAGGTGAAGTGTCCGAAAACGCGCCCTTTAGTTTCTTTCTTACGCTTGACGTTTCATAAGCCTTCTGAGGTATCCTGACGCCTTTTCCGTTTTCAAAAATAAATACAAAGTTTTCATTGTCTTTGAATTCATTTTGAATATTCATAAATACAGGCTTTTCATCGGGATCCATTCCGAGTTTGACCGGTATGAACTCACCCATGACCGAGGCTTTTACATTTTCAAATTCACTGACCTTGGTTCGGTACATCTGACCGTGATCGGTAAAGAATATAATCTCGTCTTTGTTTTCCGCGTCGAAGACCTGCCGCAGACTGTCTCCTTCCTTAAATCTCTGCTCATCATTGCCTTGAAGAGATCTGAAAGTAATTTTCTTGAAATAGCCTTCCTTGGAAAGCACAAGCCGACAAGGATAGTTTTCAACTTCTTCCTCTTCTACGTAAGTCTCGATATTGTCAGCGTAAATGATCTGGGATTTTCTCGGCTGACCGTATTTCTTTTTGACTTCGTTCAGCTGTGAAATTATCAGCGCTTTTAATTTCAGTTCGTCGGCAAGGATAGCCTCGATATTCTCAATTTCCTTTTGCAGTCCCTCTATTTCGGAGATACGGTCGAGAATATATTCTCGGTTTAAATTTCTCAGTTTTATATCGGCGATGAAATTAGCCTGAATTTCATCTATATCAAAGCCTTTTTCGAGATTCGGAATTACGTCCTCGTCTTTCTCGGTCTTGCGTATAATTCTTATCGCTTTGTCGATATCAAGCAGAATTTTTCCCAGAGCTTTCAGAAGATGCAGTTTGTCTTTCTTTTTCTGAAGATCAAACATAAGCTCACGTCTGACACAAGCCATCCGGAAGTTTATCCATTCGCTCAGAATTTCGACTATCCCCATTTGTCTCGGGGAAGATTCTATGAGAATATTGAAATTGCATTTAAAGCTGTTTTCAAGCGGTGTCAGCCTGAAAAGTTTTTGCATAAGCTTGTCCGGATCCACGCCTTTGCGCAAGTCAAGGGTAAGTTTAAATCCGTTGAGGTCTATCTCATCTCTGAAATCGGTTATTTCTTTCAGCTTTCCGTCTTTTACAAGCACTGAGATTTTGTTAAGTATCTGCTCAATGGTAGTGGAGTAGGGAATCTGAATTATATCTATGCAGTTGTCCGACGGGTCATACGTATATCTTGATCTTATTTTAAACGAACCGTCGCCGGTATCATATATCTGCCTCATCTGCTCACGATCGTATATAATCTGTCCGCCTCCGGGAAAATCCGGAGCCTTTACTATGTCCATGATCTTATCCAATGATATATCCGGTTTTTTCAGTATTGCTATGGTAGCGTCACAGATTTCGGCAAGATTAAATGAGCAAATGTCGGATGCCATACCTACCGCGATACCGCTGTTCGGCATTATAAGGACATTTGGGAAAGATGTCGGAAGCAAGGAGGGTTCTTTCATGGTTCCGTCGTAGTTATCCACCATATCGACGGCGTCTTTATCTATTCCGTTAAATATCTCATTGCAGAATGTATCAAGCTTGGCTTCGGTGTAACGTGAAGCCGCGTATTTCATATCCGAAGAATATTGCTTTCCAAAGCTGCCCTTAGAATCAATAAACGGATGCAGAAGCGTTTCGTTTCCTTTGGTAAGCCGCACCATAGTCTCATAAATGGATTGGTCTCCGTGAGGATTCAGCTTCATTGTAGCGCCTACAATATTGGCGCTTTTTGTCCGCGGTCCGGTCAGAAGTCCCATTTTGTACATGGTATAAAGGAGCTTTCTGTGCGCCGGCTTAAAGCCGTCAATTTCCGGTATCGCGCGAGACACAATCACGCTCATTGTATACGGCATGTAGTTTTTTTCAATCGTTTCGGTTATCGGCTGAAGCACTATCGGAGCATAAACCACTTCCGCTTCTTCGTTTTGTTTCTTTTTTCTTGCCATTTAAATTTACCTTTCATGGATATTTAAAAAAGTCTTGATATTCTATCCGGTCTTTTTTCTATATTTTTTTCACCTCGTGTGAAGCGGCTCTGATCATTCTGTTGTACAGAGCAAGTCCAAGCCCGGACTTGTCCGGCAGATGAGCGTAAATTATGTCGGGCTTTTCGGCGTCCGCCCTTCTCAATGAGGAAAATAACCTTCTGGCATGTTCGGCCACATCAGTTTTATCTCCGACGGGAAAGAGCAGGGAAGAATCCAAAAACTCTGTTTCTTCATTATAGCACAAAATCGCGCACCGACATTTTTTTTGTTCGGAAATGAGAAAATCCAGTACATCTTTGTCATCTCCGTCAAGCAACACGACCCGACAGTCAGGCGCATAGTGACGGTACTTCATACCCGGTGAGAGCGGGTGTTCATTTTCATTCAGAGTACCCTCCATTGAGGGCGACAACACCACTTTTTCGCAAACGCAGCAAAGCGCGTCATATGTGACAGCCCCAGGGCGAAGCATTGTAACCCCGCCGCCGTCATCAACCATCACTATAGTTGATTCAAGCCCGATTTCGCACTCTCCTCCGTCCACTATCATATCCACTCTGCCGTAAAGGTCGTTTATGACATGCTCCGCGCATGTGGGAGACGGACTGCCCGAAAGATTTGCGGAAGGCGCGGCTATCGGAATATCCGCCGCTTTTATTATTTCACGTGCGACCGGGTGTGACGGACAGCGTATAGCGACGGTATCAAGCCCGCCCGTAACCTCATAGGGAATTATATCCCTTTTTTTGAGTATAACGGTCAGCGGTCCCGGCATAAACGCCTTGGCGAGCCTGTAATATATTTCATTGGTATATGCGTATTTTTCCGCGTCGTCGGGACTGAAAATATGTATTATCAAAGGGTTGTCTGAGGGACGCCCCTTTGCGGCATATATTTTTTTCGCAGACTCTTTGCTGCAAGCGTCCCCTCCCAATCCGTACACAGTTTCCGTGGGGATTACCACAAGTCCGCCGTTTGCCAGAATACGCGCGGCTTTAAGTATTTCGCTTCTCTGCTTATTTATATCTGTAATTTTAATTACTTCTGTATTCAAAAATTTACCTCTTAAGCTTTTAAGCTCAGTCAATTCAGCTTCAATTGTTTTCGGAATTAAGCTTTTTCGCGGTATCGTCGGCAATCAGCGCGTCTATCATCGAACCGATGTTGCCGTTAATAAAGCTGTCCAGAGAATATACGGTAAGTCCGATGCGGTGGTCGGTCACACGGCTTTGAGGATAATTGTAGGTTCTGATTTTCTCGCTTCTGTCGCCCGTGCCGACCTGATTTTTTCTGTCCGAAGCTATTTTGTCAGACTGCTCCCGCTGTTTTATATCGTAAAGTTTGGCTCGCAGCATTTTGAGTGCCTTGTCCTTGTTTTTGAATTGCGATCTTTCTTCCTGGCATTCTATCATGATCCCGGTAGGTTTATGTGTGAGGCGCACAGCCGACTCGGTCTTGTTTATATGCTGACCGCCGGCTCCGCTTGATTTACAGGATTCAAAAACAATGTCAGAGTCCTTTATTTCGATTTCAACATCCTCAACCTCGGGCAGCACCGCCACAGTAGCGGTAGACGTCTGGATACGTCCCTGCGACTCGGTCTCAGGCACACGCTGAACACGGTGTACGCCCGATTCAAATTTAAAGCGCGAATATGCCCCTTCGCCCTCCACGGTAAATACGATTTCCTTATACCCACCAAGTTCGGTCATATTTTCACTCATAACCGATATTTTAAAGCCCATGTTTGCCGCGTACATGGAATACATTCTGAACAGGACAGAAGCAAAGAGGGCGGCCTCTTCACCTCCG
>CASEEB010000303.1 GCA_949286815.1 uncultured Eubacteriales bacterium
AATGAATCCGCGTCTATGTAGCTGTCAGCGTCAGCGGGCGCGGTTATCGTGGGCGCGGTGCCGATATTGACAAAATCATAGTCCAAACTCATTGCGACAGAAGCTTCCTGACCACTGACGTCCATAATATAGGTTATATCGACTTTCATATCTGTCATGTTTGAATCTTTGTCAAAGGTGCAGGTGAAAGTGAGGTCTCCGAAATCAATATCGGCGCCCATTTCCGCCAGACCGTCCGCTATGCTGCCTATGCTTTCCCAAAAAGAATTCACGTCATCGCCGGTCAGGGTCACGGTAAAGCTGCGGTTATCGCCGTCCTCTGTCAGCTCTATATCCTTGAGAGCGTCCTCTGTCATTTCCGGCAGTTCAAAAGACGCCATCCCTCCTTCGCTTTCCAGTTCTTCCTCGGAAACGGTAGCCTTATACTTTACTCCCGACATTTCCGTATATGCGACACCGTCCACATACACTACAGACATATCCACCTTATTGTCCATCATATCCATGCTGTAATCCATTGCGGCATTGTTTCCGTTTGCCTTAAGATTCATTTGCATACTTCCTTCAACTGTTTGAGAGCCAATTGTAATGGCAATGTCAACATCGGCGTTCATTTCATATCCGCCTGCGGCATTGAGCTTTTCCACCGACCCGCTGTAAAGCGAATACGCGGTTTCGTTTTCGCAGGAAGCCAACGCAAACAGACAAATCAAAGCGGTAACCAATGCCAAAATACGTTTTTTCATAACTTCAGCGTCCTTTCTTAGCCCTTTGAACTTTTTATTAGGGCTATTATATATTAACATATTTATTACAGAATGTCAAGTCAAATTTGAAATAAATTCACAAACCAACGTATTTTTTTTCGATGCCGGACGATACCTCCTTTCGCTTCTCAATAAATTTTGCCTTAACCGGTTACAGAGCCATTTTCTGTGTTTCGCCTTTGCCGGTGCCGCATGATATACCGGACAAATATAAGCAGTAAAATATTCAGCCCGGACAAAATCAATGCGGCGGTAAGCATTTTCATATCAAATTTCCATTCACTCACGTACGCGACCATCAATCCGTAAGACAAGAGCACGGTTATCGCCCATAACGACGTTCGCGTTAAACGCTGAAGTGAATTGACGGCGTCGGTAAATATTGCGCCTCCGGCAAACGCGGTGCCCACAAAAGGCATAAGCAACGCGACAGGCAATACAATAAGGGATATTTCGTCAAAATCAAGATGATTTACGTCAACCGCCATAAGCAATATATATCCCGCCGCGCAGACAATTACTCCGTAAACTATGATAAACAAATCTTTTGCCGTCTTTTTTTCAAAAATTCCTGTTTTTTGTCCGCCATACACTCCTAAATTGAATATCAAAGAAAATATTATTCCGATCAAACCCGAAACCATAACGCCTTCTTTAATCGCGCTCTCATTGCCTGTCAGATATATAAATGATGAAAAAATCAGACAAGTGACGGGAATCAGCACAACAAGTATCAAACAGTTCAAAAGGATGTTGAATTGCCTTTTCGCGTTGTAAAGCGTTATTGCCGCCGACATGGCGGACGGGAACCAATACGGCGCAAACAACAACAAAGCGGCGACAATCGTAAGCCCTTCAACAGCACTCAAGGCAATTCCGAGTATGAACAACAGCGGTGTAAAAACCGGTATTGTCAGATAAATACACAGGCTTTTGACAATATTTCTTTTCATAAAGATCTCCTCCTATCTTTTCTTGATTCGGAACGTAAAATTTCATGTCCGGTGCGGCAAATCATTTGAACCGGACTTTTATACAGGTATTTAAACGAGAGGCTGCGACAGTAAATTCAGACAGACCGTCTGCCATCCGCACCCGTATATTCATTACTTTTCAGATTTGCCGCGTTCAGTTGACGCCGGGCGCATAATTATAGCTTACCACTCCGAAAAATCCGGATTGTTTCGCATTATTCCCGTTACCTCGCCCTGTCTTTTAAGCGTGACCTTGTCAGTCACCGAAGGAACCGGCAAATAGTCGCAAAATACGCCGTATTCATCCTCTTCTCTGCACAGCCCGCCCACAAATTCAACCATACTGTCGATCCCGTAGACCTCTTCTGCATACTTGAGCTCCTTTTCATCGTCAAAAATCAGGTAATAAAAATTCGTATCGTCGTCTTTTAACCTGACGATAAATGAGGCTTTGGGAAATTTCTCTCTGAGCTTTCTCTGTATTTCGGGCATGTAATCGACGAAAAAGCCTATACGGGATCTCTTTTTAAAATCTATAATTTCGACATAGAGTTTATACGGGATAGACCTGCCGTCATCCTGATACTTTGTCTGTCTGAGCAACGGCGTATAATCGAGCTCTTTTTCGCTTTCCGTGTAAGCGCTCCAAACGCTCCGACAAAATCCGTTTTTTATATCGGATATGTCATCCTCGCTGTACGAGGCTATTTCCCCGAAGCGCCCACCCGTCTGACCGAGCACTTTCAGCTCAACGGTTATCCGGCTTTTATTCACACTCATTGAGCTGACAAACACATCTGTACCCGTATAAGTACGGACTTTTTCATTAAAAAGCCTGCCCAGATCGGTGATAACAATGTTTTTTTCAAAGTGAACACAGTGATTGGAATTTGACAAAAAATTGTTTCGGTAATCAGATTCTCCGTTCATTTTCGCTCCCTCACTTTTTCGGTAAATTTTTAATTTGATATAAGGTTTGCTCACGACCGCAATCAGATAACATCGCTTCGCTCTTCCCCGTCAACCGCAACCCGACATACCAATATGTTTCCGAGTAAAGCCGTGCCGATATCCGATTTTATTTCGCCTATCGGCTCCGTCACCTCAAAATTTTTACCGGAATCAACCCTCAGATATACTTTGCCGTTATATATAAGCTGCCCGTCTTCATCGAAATAAGCCACATTGCGGTAATAACGCAGACTAAAATAATATACCGCCGGAACGGTTGCCGCCAATAATACAAACGCAATAAAGCTCTTAAAATATGTAGCTTTACGATATTTCATATCTGACACCCCCTCTGCAAAATTAATTCACCATATTATTTATATGGAATTCTCTGTGCATCCGGAACCGCGGCACATATCCCCGAAAAACGGCTCGGTATAATCAGAAACAATCTCTTTATTTTTATTATGTAAAACTATTTTTAATGCCAACTCCAAATCATAAATTTTTTCAATAAGGGGCAAAGCCCCGTCATTCAGCGTTTTCAGTGGGAGATTGTATCTCGCCACTGAAAAAATCAAGCGGCAAGACATCTTTATTTAGTTATACTCACCAATCCGTAAAATCTGTATTATTTCTCATTATTCCCATCACCAAACCGCGATCCTGCAGCTCTTGTTTTGTAGTTATTATCGGCATCGAAAAACCGACATCAAATATTCCAAGTTTGTCCTCAGCCTTACATATGCTGTTGACAAACTCCGCTATTTCGCCCGCTTTAACTTCATCTTCCTTATATGTGAAAATCAAATAATATTGACTTGTATCACTCCAGACCCAACGAAGCATGAATTTTA
>CASEEB010000304.1 GCA_949286815.1 uncultured Eubacteriales bacterium
AGAAAGCCCGACACGAATATCGAGCTTATACCTATCCACAGTATCTACGAAGCCGTAAAAGTATTGTCTTCGGAATAAAAAATCAATTCAAAATAATTCAACGCAAAATTACAGTCACAATTAATAAACAAAAACAGAGTATTGAAACAATCATCTCAATACTCTGTTTGGTTTTTACAGCTGTTTTTCAGCCAAAACCCCGTCTTTTACCGATTCAATTATCCTCACGCCGTCGGGAATTGCCGATCTGTCGGGATAATACATATAAATTTTTGTCTCCGGTTTTAAAAACTCTGCGTACCGGTCTTTAATGCCGACCGTCAAATTCCGCTCATCAGCCCAAATTTCCTCAAACATGTTTACGCCCATAAAAACATTGATATCGGAACATACAAAACCCGGTCTGTCGCACGGCTTTTTCAGCAAATACATCACCGCTCCGTGAGGGCTTATATTCTTTTCGTGTATTTCACAACCATATCCTGCATATTGCTTTTCCCAGCATTTAAATATAAACGAGCCTTCCATGTTAATCCCCGAAAGGTCGAAATCCATATCGACAAGCTTATCGGTATAATTGAAAATGGCGAGGAACGCGGTGTTGTCGTCAACTTTGATATAAGCCCTTGTGGGCTGGGGGTATTCAAACATATCCACAACTTTACCCGCAATTCCGAGCGGAGGAATCAGCTGCGTGAAAAGTTCTTTGCGCGCGGGACTGAGGTTTTCAAACTCTTCATTGATCAAAACAGAGCCGCCCGAGAAAGCGACGGCGGTAGCCCACAGTCTTGCCTCGGAATATTTGCAGTCAAATCCGTCGCCCCTGTCAAAATCTCTTATGACAAGTCCGTCCGGGTCGTTCAAAAAAACAGATTTATTGTAAAACGAACGGTACAGCACGGTTTTTGTGGTATCCTGCATTATCTGCCAATATGAAGGAAGATTTTTATCCTTTCCCCAGATTATATCGCACGAAACCCTCTGGGCATCGAATATTCCGGCGCACTCAAGCATTGGGGCGCCGCAGGAAAGCAGTATTGTCTCCTCTCCCACAGCCTCTCTTATCGCCGTAAACGCTTTTCTCAGCAGCGCGCACCTGTAATCGCTTTCAAACCTGACAAGCGTACAGTCGTCAACATACTTGCGGACAGATGACATAAGAAAATCGAGTTTAAAATACTTTGCGCCGTACTCGTATTTCATTCTTTGAAATGTTTTTTTCAGATGCCCGTAAAACTCCTCATTGTCGAAATCAAAGGGATGAGCGTTGGTATTCCCGGGACGCAGTGTCACGACATCGGTCTTTATCATCCGCTTAAGACTTTCGTAATGTTCCGAGGATTCCGTAATGATAAGCGGCGAAAGCCAGAGACCGAATGTTTTGCCGTTTTTTTCGGCAAGATCCGCAAGCGGCTTTAACCCTTGCGGAAATTTAGTCTCGTCATAATACCATTCCCCGCAAAAAGAGCCGTTTTTCTGCCACCCGTCGTCTATCTGCACAAGGTCGGTTCCCGGTATGCCCGCCATCTGCGAAATCGCCCTCTCTATCTTATCGCTGTTCACATCGCCGTAATAACACGACCATGAACACCAGCCCACCGGCAAATCGACAAGAGGCCTCGCGTTATTAAGGCGCGCCGCGATTGCGGAATACCGCTCAAGAAAGCTGTTCTCGTCCGCATTATCGAAGATAAAACGCTCAAGCGCAAGCGTCGTATCCCGCCTGACGGTCTTATCCTCCATATCGTATAAAACGCTGACATAATCCGCATTTATATTTATCACGGTATAAAACCTGTGCGCCGTCACAAGTCCGAGAGAGAAATTTTCATCCGATTTTTTATCCTTCAGAAGAATAAGGTCCTTCATTGAATCTCTCGTTTCGGGCGAAAGTTTCAATACGGATGTGACGTCGTTTGTACTTAAAGCGGCATTATAATAATAGGTTTCATCGGAAAAATCCGACAGCGGAAAGATGATTTCAACATATTTCAGCGACACATCACGCATCGCGTAAAGTTCGGGAAAAAACACGCCGTTTTCATCCCGAGTAATTCTCAGTCCCGCCAAATCGTCAAAAACGATATCCCGGGATAAATCAAAGTCCTTTTCAGCCGCGCTCCCGTC
>CASEEB010000305.1 GCA_949286815.1 uncultured Eubacteriales bacterium
TCCGGCGCGACGATTTTTGTGGAACCGGTCGCGGTAGTGGAGGCGAATAATGAGCTGCGTGTGCTTGAGTCTAAAGAAGAACATGAGATAGAAAAAATTCTTTCGGCGCTTTCGGCATCAGTATCGGACTTTTCGGACGCGATACTGCTAAATTACAGAAATATAAACGACCTGGCTTTCGCCTTTACCTGTGCGCAGATGTCGCTTGCGATGAGGGCGTCGTCTCCTTTTGTTACACACGACAAAACCGTAAACCTGAAATACGCGAGACATCCGTTGATAGACAGAGATAAGGTGGTTCCCATAAATATCAGCATAGGAGAAAATTACGATACAATGATAATTACCGGTCCCAATACGGGCGGTAAAACAGTCACTCTTAAAACCCTCGGTCTTTTTTCACTGATGGCTCAGGCAGGTCTTCACATACCCGCCGACGAGGGCTCGGAGATCTGTGTGTTTGAAAATATCCTTGTGGATATCGGTGACGAGCAGAGCATTGAACAGTCGTTGTCCACATTTTCTTCTCACATGGTAAATATCGTTTCTTTTCTGGACAGTGTAAATGAGAACTCTCTTGTGCTCTTCGACGAGCTTGGAGTGGGGACCGACCCGGTTGAGGGAGCCGCGCTTGCGATTTCCATTATAGATTATGTGAGAAAGCAGGGCGCCGTCTGCGCGGCAACCACGCATTACGCCGAACTTAAAGCGTATGCGCTCGATACAAACGGAGTATGCAACGCCTCGTGTGAATTTGATGTGGAAACACTTAAGCCGACTTATAAGCTGATTATAGGAACTCCGGGCAAATCAAACGCGTTTGCCATATCCGAGAAGCTCGGTCTTTCTCCCGAAATAATAGAACACGCCGAAAAGTATATCAGCAGCGATAACCGCCGGTTTGAAGATATTATCGGTCAGCTTGAGCAGACCAGGGTTGAGATGGAGAAGCAGAAGACCGAGGTCGAAAATATGAGAAACGATTACGAGAGGTTTAAACTCGAATCGGAGAAAAAAATCAGGCAAAGGCTGGATGAGTCTGAGCGCGAACTTGAAAAAGCAAGACAGAAAGCGGCAAATATGGTCGCGGGCGCCAAAGCTTCAAGTGAGTTTATTTACGCTCAGCTTGATAAGATCAGACGCGCGAAGGAATCTGACAGACTCGGAGAGGAACTTGACGGTGCAAGACGGGCAATCCGTGAGCACCTGCGGGCAAACGAGGACAAATATAACCCTGTCGAAGAAATAAAAAAGGATGAGGAGTATGTGCTACCGAGACCTTTGAAAAAGGGCGACGAGGTTGTCATTATGAGTATCGGAAAGGACGCGGTTTTGCTGGAGGCTCCCGACAAATCGGGCAATGTGCAGGTTCAGGCGGGAATATTGAAAACGCGTGTGAATATTAAAGACCTGAAGCTTAAAGATGATTCTCCCACTGTTATTTCCGACGGCAAAAAATTAAAGGCCTCGACATATACTGTAAAAAGGAACACTTCTTTCAAGGATGAAATCGACCTGAGAGGCATGACCGGAGATGAGGCGTGGCTTGCCGTTGACAAATATATAGATGAAGCGGTCTTGGCAGGTTTTACCAAAATAAGACTTATTCACGGAAAAGGTACCGGGGCACTGAAAAAAGCGCTTTGGCAGTTTCTTAAAGGGGATAAAAGAATAGCGTCTTTCCGCATCGGACAATGGGGTGAGGGCGACGGCGGCGTTACCGTTGTGGATCTTAAATAAAAGGTATTACGTGCGTTTTACGTGCGTAATACGCATGTAAAACGCACGTAAAATATCCGTGACTGTATTATATTTCGTATAATCCGATAAATCGGAGCAAACAATATAACTAAATTAAGATGTCTTGCCACTTAATTTTTTCAGTGGGGAGATTGTATCTCCCCACTGAAAACATGACGAGGCTTAGCTCCTTATTGAATAAGTGAATATTTATAAGGGAAAGTATTGATCTGTTATAGATGATTGTCGGAAAATTGTCCATTTATGTAACAAATGTTAACACTATGAAAATTAAACGTGATAAACATTGACATAATCTTACTCTTGTGGTATAATATTCACAATGTGTTGTAACTTTTGTTTATAATAAAATAATTTTATTACTGATTATATTGATGTTGTTATACGGTCATCGGAACACGTGAATTCCGATTAGTGTTATTTATACTGTATTTCGGAGAATTTATCAGAATCCGAAGTTGTGTACGGAGGAATATTTTACGGTATGAGCGGCATTGAAATAAATAATTTGTTCGACCTTACCCATACAATTGCGAAAAATCTGCTCTCGGACTATACTTATCCGTGGGAGGCACTCGGTGAAATAAAAAATTATATTATCGGCGTAGGGAAGACACTTGATAAAAATTTATACAATGAAGTTGAAGAAAATATCTGGATATCGAAAAGCGCAATGGTTTCAGTAACAGCATGTATAAGCGGTCCGTGTATAATAGGACACAATACAGAAGTACGTCATTGCGCTTTTATTCGCGGCAGCGCGCTGATAGGGGAAAACTGTGTGGTCGGAAATTCCACAGAGCTTAAAAACTGTATTCTTTTTGACAATGTGCAGGTTCCGCACTTTAACTATGTGGGAGACAGTATCCTCGGTTATAAGTCCCATATGGGAGCGGGTTCGGTCACAAGCAATGTAAAATCAGATAAAACCGCGGTGATTATAAAGGATAAAATAAACGGAGCTGAGATTGATACCGGACTTAAAAAATGCGGGGCAATGCTCGGCGACTTTGCGGAAGTGGGATGCAATGCCGTACTTAATCCCGGTACGGTCATCGGAAGACATTCTCAGATTTATCCGACAAGCTGTGTAAGGGGAGTAATAAGCGAAAATTCAATATTTAAAAATGACGGAACAATTATAAAAAAACGTTAGGTAAACACATTATACATTTTAGATTTCGGTCTTCATTTTTATTTAGGGAGAATTTGTACGATGGGAAAATATTTCGGAACGGACGGTTTCAGAGGCGAGGCCAATGTAGCCCTGACGGTTGAGCATGCTTATAAAGTAGGAAGGTTTATAGGGTGGTTTTTCGGAGAAAAGTCCAGAAAAGAACGGTCCGAGAACGCCCGCATACTTATCGGCAAGGACACAAGGCGTTCTTCATATATGTTTGAGTACGCGCTTGCGTCCGGAATCACGGCATCGGGAGCGGACGCGTGTCTTATGCATGTAACCACCACTCCGTCGGTTGCTTATATCGCGAAAGTGGACGCGTTTGACTGCGGAATTATGATTTCCGCGAGTCACAATCCATACTATGACAACGGAATCAAGCTTATAAACAGCAGCGGCGAAAAAATGGACGATGATACGACGGCGCTTATAGAAGACTATCTTGACGGAAAAATCGGAGAGCTGCCTTTGGCTACAAGAGAAAAAATAGGCAGGACGGTCGATTACGTCGCGGGGCGGAACAGATATATAGGTTATCTTATTTCTCTGGGTCTCTATTCATTCAAAGGAATAAAAGTGGCGCTTGATTGCGCGAACGGCAGCGCGTGGAATATAGCCAAGAGTGTGTTCGACGCTCTCGGAGCCAAGACATATGTAATAAACGCCGAGCCCGACGGCACAAATATAAATTTAAACTGCGGAAGCACGCATATTGAGGGGCTTGCAAAGTATGTGACAGACAATCAGCTCGATATAGGTTTCGCGTATGACGGAGACGCGGACAGATGTCTGTGCGTGGACGAGAATGGTCAGATAATCGACGGAGATAAAATTATGTATATTTACGCCCGTTATCTTAAAGAGCACGGCGAGCTTGTCAACAATACCGTGGTGACGACCATAATGTCGAATTGCGGTCTTTTTAAGGCATTGGAGGAATTAAATATCGAATATGCAAAAACCGCGGTAGGCGACAAAAACGTACACGATTATATGGCTAAAAACAATAATTGCATAGGGGGAGAACAATCAGGGCATATTATTTTCAGTCAGTATGCGTCTACGGGCGACGGAATTCTGACAAGTCTGAAAATGATGGAAGTAATGATTGCAAAGAAAACAACTCTCTCAAAACTTGCAGAGCCCGTCATAATATATCCTCAGGTGTTGGTAAATGTGAAAGTAAAAGACAAATCCGCGGCGGTAAATGACCCGTTTGTAAAAGCGGCGGCGGTAAAAGCCGAAGAAATTTTAAACGGGAACGGAAGAATTTTGCTGAGGGAATCGGGAACCGAACCGGTGGTAAGGGTCATGGCGGAGGCAGAGAGCGAGGAATTGTGTCACAGATGCATAAAAATCGTGGTAGACGCGATTGAGATGAAAGGGCATAATATCTGAAATGTGTGGAATTATTGGTTATACGGGAGAGGAACAAGCGGCTCCCATATTGATTGAAGGTCTTAAAAATCTTGAATACCGCGGATATGATTCCGCGGGTATTGCGGTATATGACAGTCAGACGAACAAAACCGAGATAGTAAAGGCTAAGGGACGACTTAAATATCTGTCCGAAAGAACCGACGGAGGGAATGCCGTAAAGGGCTTTTGCGGCATCGGACATACAAGATGGGCTACGCACGGCGAGCCGTCGGAACTTAACGCGCACCCGCATATAAGCAGCGACGACAAGGTTGTTCTGGTTCACAACGGAATAATAGAAAACTATATCGAACTCAAAGAAAAGCTTGAAAAAAACGGATACAGAATATATTCACAGACAGACACGGAAATCGCGGCTGACCTGATATCTTATTATTATAGTAAATGCGGCGGAAACCCGCTTGAAGCCATAGCCCGTGCCATGCTTCGTATAAGAGGTTCTTACGCGTTCGGAATCATGTTCAGGGATTTTCCCGGAACGGTTTTTGCGGCGCGAAAGGACAGTCCGCTGATAATCGGAAAAGCCCCGGACGGCTATTATATTGCCTCGGATGTCCCGGCGATTCTTGACAGGACCAGAGAGGTATATTATATAGACAACATGGAGATGGCCGAACTTACAAGAGACAGTGTCAAATTTTACAATATTGACCGCGAGGAGATACAAAAAGAACTCGTTGAAGTCAAATGGGATGCCAAAGAAGCCGAAAAGGGCGGATTTGAGCATTTTATGATAAAAGAAATTCATGAGCAGCCTCGCGCGGTACAGGAAACTTTGAACCGTTACATTCACGACGGGGATATTGATCTTTTGCAAATCGGTCTTGAAGAAGATTTTATAAAAAAACTTGAGAGAATTTATATCGTGGCGTGCGGCTCGGCTTATCACGCCGGGGTCAGCGCGAAATATGTCATTGAAGAGATTGCGAAAATACCGGTTGAGGTAGATATAGCTTCTGAGTTCAGATACAGAAACCCTGTTCTTGCCAAAGACTCGCTGGTGATTATAATTTCGCAGTCGGGCGAGACCGCCGACAGTCTTGCGGCGCTGAGGCTGTCCGCCGAGCGCGGTATACCTACTTTGGGTATAGTTAATGTGGTGGGCTCAAGTATTGCCAGAGAGGCGGACTATGTTATGTATACACTTGCGGGTCCGGAAATTTCGGTTGCCACTACGAAGGCTTACAGTACGCAGCTTGCCGCCGCTTATCTTCTGGCGGTAAAGTTATCATATGTCAAGGGCTGCGTGGATAGTGACAAATACAATTATTATATTGACGAATTGATGACACTTCCCGAAAAAATCGAAAAGGTACTCGACAGCAAGGAAAGAATACAGTGGTTCGCAAGCAAGTTTTCAAACGCTCACGACGCGTTTTTCATCGGAAGAGGAATTGACTATTCTTCAGCCATGGAGGGCAGTCTGAAGCTTAAGGAAATAAGCTATATACATTCAGAGGCGTATGCAGCCGGAGAACTCAAACACGGTACCATCAGTCTGGTTGAAAAGGGAACTTTGGTAGTCGGTCTTATGACAAACAAGAATCTTTTCGCGAAAACACTGAGCAATGTTGCCGAGGTCAAAAGCAGAGGGGCATACATTATGGGAATCACATCATACGGAAATTACAGCATTGAGGATACCGCGGATTTTACCGTTTACGTTCCGGGTATCGATCCGTGCTTTAGTGCCAGTCTCGCGATTATTCCGCTTCAGCTTATGGCGTATTATGTCAGCGTGGCGAAAGGGCTTGACGTCGATAAGCCGCGTAATCTCGCCAAAAGCGTCACTGTCGAATAATGAAAATTGGTAAAATTTAACTTGACAAAAAACGGGTATTGTTGTATAATAATTTGAACATTGATGAAAGGATGAAAGGTTAAAATGAATGAAAGTGTAAACGAGCAAGAAATAGACTTAAAACGATTATTCAATGCTTTAAAACATAATTGGATATTGATTGTCGCAATTACTCTTGTTCTGGCGATTATAGGATTCCTTGTAACTTATTTTCTCATAGATCCCGAATATCAGGCAGAGGCGCGCGCCGTCGTCGACGTCGGTTCATCTTCAGCGGTTTTGATAGACGGAAATTATATTGATCCCACAAGCATCACAACATCAAGAAATTTTGTTCAGCTGTTTGAACTGATTCTTAAGTCTTCAAGCTGTTTGAATCCGGTCGTTGAAGAACTGAACAGCGAAGGGTATGATTTCACATATGAAAAGCTTTATAAAATAGTAGAGATAGCTTCTGTAAACGATACTCAAGTATTATCGATTACTGTTACACATACGGATAAGGAATTGGCGCTTAATATACTTGATAAGATATATACCAGAGTTCCGGAAATATTACAGCAGGCTCTTGAAAACGGAAGTTTTATTACTATTGACAGCCCGAGATATGTCAATGAGGGAGAGCCTGTAAGTCCGAGTATTATTAAAAATACAGCAATCTGCGCTGTTATCGGATTTGTATTAATTGTTGCGATTGTGATAATACGTGAGATTTTCAATACTACTATCAAAGATGAGACGGATATAGAAAAATATCTGGGACTTCCCATAATCGGAAAAATACCGAAAATGGATACGAAGGGAGGTTTTAAAAATGGCCATTAAAAGAAAACATAACGACGGCATGGATCATAAAATGCTTTATTCGGTTCTTGATGAAGACGCGAGATTTGATTTCGTGGAATCTTATAAAATGCTCAGAACCAATCTTGAATTTGTCGCCGCGGCGGATAAATGTAAAATGGTGGAGATTGTGTCTTCCGTACCGGATGAAGGGAAAAGCAATGTCATAGTAAATCTCGCGTATACTATCGCCAAAAGCGGCAAAAAAGTCTGTGTCGTTGACTGTGACCTGCGTAAGCCTTGCATGTACAGGTATTT
>CASEEB010000306.1 GCA_949286815.1 uncultured Eubacteriales bacterium
TTTTTTCGGTGGTAGATACAATCTCACACTGAAAATGTTGAATGAGGGGCTTTGCCCATTATTGAACAAAGTACCATTTTATTATATGGCGGCAGTTTAAAAAAAATGAAAGGCGGCAGATTTTTGATACGGTAATGCTCAAATTGAGTATGTTTTTATAAGTCGAGTCAAACCCGGGAAAACTGTCAGACTGCAGACACGTAAAAAAACAAGGTCATTGTTTTTTGACCTTGTTTTTTGGCACTGTTGCGGGCTGTGAAAATTTTGTTAACGCTATAAAACAGTCTGTTTTTGGGAAATAAATAACCGCGCAAATTCTTACGCGGTCGGTTGAAGTCAGGGATATTCTCCGTATGTTCTTTTCTCTGTGAGGATTCAGAGTGTTTGCGTGTATTATTCAATACACAATGCGGGATTAAATCTATTTATGATATTTTGTTCCCTTTAGTATGTTCAAAGAGCGGTACACGGTTTCAAGCAATATTACACGCATAAGCTGATGCGGAAAAGTCAGCTTTGACAGAGATAGTTTTAAATCCGCAGAGTTTTTTACTTCATCCGACAGTCCGTGGGATGAACCTATGATAAAGCAGATTTCATTTGTCCGCAGACAAACCGAATCAAGCACTCCTGCCAGCTCCTCCGAGGAAAACTGTTTTCCCTCAACGCACAGCGCGATATTGTATGCGCGGTCTGACATATTTTCCAGAATCACTTTGCCCTCCTCAGACAGCGCCGCTTTGATTTCGGACGGCGAAGGGGAGTGCGAAATCCTGGCTTCCTTTAAATTTACATTAATGATTTTGCCAAAGCCCGACAGCCTTTTTTCATATTCCTGAACGGCGGACTTCAGATAGTCTTCTTTAAGGGATCCTATTGTTATAAATTTCAGTGTGACCATTTTTAAATAATTTCTTTCTCGGCATCCGCTATAAGATCAGGGTCCCCGATAAGCCAGGTGGAGCGGTCGGGAGACGCAACGGTAAGAAAAATATTGTCGTCGGCGATAGCGCTCAAAGCCTCGCTGTAGGCGAGTTTGGGAGTATTGTTTTCCTCGCTCAGATGTGCCAACATTATATTTTTTGTGCCGCCTGATACAAGAAAGGAGATAAGACCGGCACAGTCCGAGTTTGAAAGATGACCTTTTTTTGACATTATTCTGCGCTTGAGGTCTTCGGGATAAGGACCTGTAAGCAGCATTTCTTTATCATGGTTTGATTCTATAATGACCGATTCGCAGCCCGACAGATTCTGCCTTACACAGTCGTTTACAAATCCGATGTCGGTGGCATAGGCAAAAGAAACTTTTTTGTCGTCCCGCATAAAAGAGAATCGGTATCCTACCGAACCGCGGCTGTCGTGCGGCGTGGGAAAAGCTTTTATGCTCAGTTGTTTTATTTTGACCTCAAAGTTGCTGTCATTGTGCAGGCAGAGACAGTCGCACAACGCTTCGTCCCTGAGACCGTAAAATTTATATGCGGAATTCAAAAGAATATGTATCGGAATTTTTCTTTTGTGTGTAAGCGTTTGCAGCGCGGAGACGTGATCGCTGTGTTCGTGCGTGATGAAGATTGCGTCTATGCTTTCAATGCTTTCACCGATTTGGGAGAGCGCGCCGCAAAGAGAACGGGCGCTTTTTCCCGCATCGATCAGAATTTTCGCTCCTGACGCCGAGATAAAAGTTGAATTTCCTTTTGAACCCGAATACAGGTTGCAGATTTTATAGTCTTTCATTTTTTACCGTTTCATATATGATTTTGCTGTTTTTACATTTATGTAGCTTTCGGTTTGGCGCTTCTGCCGTATTTTGTCAATGATCGTATACTGTCCAAGACATGGCGTAGTAACCAAAGGTACAATGAGTTGCGTATCGAGTTGTTTGTCGTACATTTTACGACTCAGTATTAAATAAACAGCTGTTCAAGATAACCTTTCCAAACAAAAAGATACAGCGCCTCGGCGATAAAGGTTACAAGAAAGGGCAATATCACCGTCAGCATCCATTTGGATTTTTTCATCCTTCTTTTTCCGTCAAGGATATACTCTTCCTTCTGTTCGTCTGTCCAGGTATCGGGCAGCATTTCGGGGGTGACGTTTTTTCTTGAAAAGGCACGGTTATATATTATATAAGCGATAAGAAACCCGCCGAAGCACACCATATATATAATCATAACCGTATATTGCAGAGTAAGATTTCCCAGACCCATCGCAGAGTAATAAATGACAAGCAGAATCAGTGAATTAATTACAAGGGAAACGACAGTTCTGCGGGTATCGGAAGATATCTGAACGGCAGGTTTTTTCTCGGTAGAAAGGTTTTGGCGTTCTCTTTTCTTTTTCATTGCTTTAAAACTCCGTAAGCGGCTTTGAATATTCTGACAAAGCCGCCGTTATTTTTTTTAATTATAAATACAATATAGATATAACCCGGACAGTTTTGCGAAGCAAAACTGCGGCATACAGCCGGAAAAATAATATTTAAATGAATTTCTTTACGCTGTATGCAATAAATCCGACAAAACCCGGACAGTTTTGCGAAGCAAAACTGCGGCATACAGCCAGAATATATTATTTTTTTGATCTTTTCATGCTGTATGCAAATACAGCCGGAAGATATTATTTTTTGATTTTTTCATGCTGTATGCAACACGCGCCCACAGGACGGACACGGAGTATAACGCAGGCGTCTTTTCCGAAGGCGTCGTCCATGAGTTTTTTGAACTCAAAGGTATATTGACGGGGAACATACGCCTGAATTGTTCCGGCAAAACCGCCTCCGTGCACTCTCCAGGCGCCGCCTTTATCACGAAGATAGTTTTCCGCAAGACACAGCGCTAAAGAGAGACCTTGCTCCGACGTGTTTTTAGAGGTATATACGTTTTGCAGATAGCAGAACGATGAACGTCCCGAGTCGATTACATATGAAAGATATGCGGAAATGTCCGACCTGAGCAAAGCGCTTTTTTGCGCGGCGACCCGTTTGTTTTCCTCAAAAAAGTGAAGCGCGCGCAGAATTGCACGGTCTCCTACCTTTTCTCTGAGAGCGGGAATCTGAGATATTACCGTGTTTTCGTCTGTTTGCCGCAGCACTTTCTTTGAAAAAAATTCAGCTACCGATTTCATTTCCTCGGGAACCGACGCATAGTCGTCGGTAAGGTCGGCGTGATTGCCTCCGGTGTTGACTATGCATAAAAAGTAGCCTGCTTTTGTCATGTCGAAATCTATTTTTTCAATTACGGGATTTGACGGGTCTTTAAAATCAATGGCCACAATACCCCCGTGAGCGCACGCGACCTGATCCATGAGTCCGCACGGTTTTCCGAAAAAGCGATTCTCGGCATATTGAGATATTTTGGCTATTTCCACATTATCAATTTTGCCGTCGTTGTAAAGGTAATTTTCGACAGTTCCTATCATGTCCTCAAACGCCGCCGAGGAGGAAAGCCCCGAGCCCTTAAATACGTTTGAAACAGTGTAAGCGTCAAAGCCACCCGCGCGGTGCCCGTTTTTTACAAATCCGGCGCACATACCGGCTATTATTGACTGAGAAGAGCCGTATTTTAAAGGGTCGGGATCGGTATACTCGGAAATATCCACTGTATCTTCCTCAAAACCCTCGCTCTTGACACGGATAACCGAGTCATCTCTTTTGGCGGCTACAGCGATTATGTCAAGGTCAATTGACGCCGCGATAACACATCCGTTGTTGTGGTCGGTGTGATTTCCGGACAATTCGCTTCTTCCCGGGACCGAAAAAACAGCAATGTCCCGTTCGTCCCCGTACAAGGAGATAAAAGCTTCAATAGCGGAAATATACCTTTGCCTTTGATACTCTGTTTTATCCTCGCCGTAGATTTGACAAAGCGTTTGGTCAATACCCTTGGTTTCAATATGTGCTTTCAATTCGGAAGGTGTCATAACTATACCTTTCATTAAAGTTTTTTATTATATTAGCATTACATGTTCGGTCTTTGTTATACATATTGAGAAACATGTACAATTCAGCCGATCGGAATTTTTATCAGATAAATGACGTTTAGTTGATTTCTTCGCGCTATAACCCGCGCTATATACATTATACCATTGTATATAACCATACGCAACACGTTTTTTAAACTTTGTTGTAAAATTAATATTACAAATTTTTATTTCCGAATACTTTAGAAAAAATATTTTGGCTATAAGTTAAATACTTCCGGAAATACTTCCGGAAATTAAAAACCAGCGGCGAGAATAAAGCCGCTGGTTTTGGAATATTATGTATCAAAGCGTCTGTTTTATCTTTGCCAGACAATCCTCGCAGATCCTTTTTCCGCTGAAATATACAATATTGTCTGCGTTACTGCAGAAAATGCAGCAAGGCTGATATTTTTGAAGAATTATTTTATTTTCATCCGTGAAAATCTCAAGAGAGTCTTTTTCATTTATGTCCATGGTTTGTCTGATACTTATCGGAAGCACTATTCTGCCGAGTTCATCTACTTTTCTTACGATTCCGGTTGATTTCATAAATTTTTCCTCCTTGGTTTTTTATATAAGAATTTTGTTAATCTTTAAATACATTTAGTCACATGAAAACTGTCAGGTCAATTGTATTCTGTGCGACATTATAACATATATTTTTTTGTCTGTCAAGAGTTATTTATGGAAATTAATGTATTGTTTACAATTATTTTGCAGTAAAAAAATGTAAATAATGTAAATAATATGATGCCTTTTATCAAATTTATTAAAAAATTCAAGTGTCACTTAACTTTTTGCACTTTATCAAAAATTAATATGTTATGTGCACAAAAATTGATTATTTGCGGGGGAGAGGAAATATGCTCGGAAAGATCTTCGGTATAATTTGCATAGTGTCGGTTTTTTTCGGAATTGCGTGCGGAAATACGGAACAGTTGGGGAGCGCGGTAATAGACGGGGCTTCAAATGCCGTAACACTTACTTTGGCTCTTTTGGGAATGATGTGTCTTTGGAGCGGGATACTTAATGTGTTAAAAGAAGCGGGAGCAATAAAAAGGCTTACGGGACTCATGAAACCGGTATTGAAATTTTTCTTTCCGGATGCTTATAAGAGCGGGGAGGGAAGTGAAGAAATCGCCGCAAATGTGGCGGCGAACCTGCTTGGCGTGGGAAACGCAGCCACACCGCTCGCGCTGAGCGCGATGAAAAAACTGCAGTCACAGAATCCAACGCCCGAGATTGCGAGCCGCGACATGATTACTCTTGCGGTGTTGAATACCTCTTCCGTATCCCTGATTCCTTCCACCGTGATAACGCTTTTACGCTCCTCAGGGTCCGAAAATCCTTTCGATATTATCATACCTATATGGATTACGTCGTTTACCTGCGCGGTTCTGGCATTGCTTCTGTGCAGGGCTTTCGGCTCCGCGGCGCGCGTGAGGACTGATAGGTCAAAGCATAAAAAGTCTTTTAGAACACAGGCACAGCAATAATAGACTTATGGTCAGCGAAAATGTGTAATGTTAAATAATATGGGAAAAACGGCTGTTCTGAGATGAAAATACTTGAATACATAGCATCAATGGCGGTGCCTGCGGTTGTATTATTGGCGGGAGTCGTTATGCTTTTCGGAGGGAAAAATTATTTTGAGAGCTTTATAAAAGGAGCAAAGGAGGGATTTTCTACAGCAGTAGGGCTTTTGCCGACATTGGTGGCGCTTCTGGCTGCCATATCAATGCTGAGGGCGTCCGGCGCCATTGAATTTATCTCGTCGGTTTTGAAAGAGCCGCTTTCCTCTCTCGGTATACCGTCTGAGATAATACCTTTGCTGCTTACAAGGCCTTTTTCCGGAAGCGCGTCTTCGGTGCTGTTTTCGGATTTGCTCGGCGACATAGGTCCTGACAGCTTCGCGTCTTTGTGCGCGGCGGTCATAATGGGCAGTTCGGACACGGTGGTTTATATAATTTCGGTATATTTTTCCTCGGTGAATATAAAAAAGACCCGGTATGCTTTTCCCCTTGCTTTTATTGTAATGGTATTCTGTATATTTTTTTCCTGTTTTATATGCAGAATATGGTTTAAATAAGCATTTTTGGGATAAAATATAACTAAATTGAGATGTCCCCCTTCTCTTAGGCGGGCACCACTTGATTTTTTCGGTGGGGAGGATACAATCTCCCGCTGAAAACGTTGAATGACGGGGCTCTGCCCCTTATTGAAAAAAAAGAAATCGGGAGGCGGTACTTTGCTTAAAGGGGCGCAAAAGAAAATGATAGTGGTTAAGACCGCGGAGAGCAACGTGTTTGAGGAAGCGTATTTCGTCGTTCGGCGGGACGCGGAGAACTCGCACATGGACATGCTTGCGGAAGCTAATAAAATAATTGAAAATTGTACCGGAGGCAGACGCAAAAAGGAAAAGACCAAATTAATGCCGAAGTTCAGGGACTGGGTGTTTTTTGCGGGCGGGGCGGGCTTCGGAGGCGGGATAGCGGCCTTGCTTTTTCTGATTTTTTAAATCCGATGACAGAGGACAGGCATTATTTTTGTCCTCCGGTTTCTCAGACTTTATTATATAAAAATTCCGTGACATAATCGTATACGGTGTTCGCAAATTCATATACGCGGTAAGTTTGACATTTATCGCTATTGACAAAACCGTAAAAATGGTGTATAATATTTCCAAGATAAATTAAGATCGAAACAAACAGGTATGTCTCAGTATTGCATCGAGTATCGGTATTTCTCAGATTTTCGCAAATTTTTCAAGTTTGCTTCATGTTTATGTCGGTGCAGTACCGTTTTTTCGCGCGTCGGTTGATCTGTAAACAGGATTTGACAATGCGTCCCGAGATGTCTCTGCGGAACGAAGGCGGAGTTCTCGGGGGGCTTTGTTCGGCTTTGCCGCCGCAAGCGTGTTTACATATTTCATTTTTATATTTCGGGGGTAATCGCATTGCGAGAGCGGTTCTGCGGTGCCTTGGTTTTTATCTGACGGATATGCAGCTGTCAGGTCTGATGAAAGCGCGGAAAAATTCCATATCTGTAATATAATAATAATAATAACGGAGAGGAAGGAAAATTAATGACAAAAAACAGTTACGGCAGTCTTGAAACCGGAACGGAAAACGAGCAGAAATTGCGTATGACAGGACAGACGGGAAATGATGAAGGCGTTAAGGGCGTAAAGAAAGAGACTTCCCGAAAGGTTGTCCGGAAAAACAATCGGAACACAAACAGAAAACCGGTGGGGATAAGAAAAAAAGTCGCCGATCCCCGGAATATTCCGCTTCCGGAAGAGGACACGGTGAAAATTGACACGACGCGAAAAGGGCAGACGGCAAACAAATCCGCAAAAGCCGGAAAAAACGCCAAAGCAGTGCCGGCGGAAAAGGTGAAAAATCCGGATGTAAATAAGCGTGAGGCGAAAAGGTCTCAGCGATCTGAAAATTCCGGTAAAAGATCAAAGCCCGGTGATTCACGGCAAAAATTGAGTATCGCGGAGCAAATTGAGTCCCCGGGAGAGAATATTAATATTACTCCGGGGAAGCCGGAAAAGAATCCTAAAACGATACGCTCGTCGGGTAAGGAGCCCGGTGCCGATTCCGAAAGCGGAGCAAAGACAAATTCAAAAATCAGAATAATACCGCTCGGAGGCCTGAATGAAGTCGGAAAAAACATGACGGTCGTCGAGTTTGAAAACGATATTATAGTAATCGACTGCGGACTCGGATTTCCGGATGAGGATATGCCCGGTGTTGACCTTGTCATTCCGGACATTACTTACCTTGAGGCCAATGTTGACCGTATCAGGGGAATAGTGCTTACACACGGGCATGAGGACCATATAGGG
>CASEEB010000307.1 GCA_949286815.1 uncultured Eubacteriales bacterium
AAAAAGCACTTGCTTACCAAAAGCGGTATGCAAGTGCTTTTTGTCGAACTGTTACAAAGGACTTCTCAAAATATCAATCCGAGAAAGACCTTTTTGTTTGCAAATCAAGTAAATGAAATTACGTCAATAGTCAAATGAGTCAAGCATATTGTTGAAGACTTTGTCAATGCCGTTGCCGCCTTGCTTGTTTGTTGCCAGATTGCTGGTCCATCTTCTGAATGTCGAACCGACAATATTTCCTCTTGTATTGGCGACAACAGTACGTATATCGTCTCTTACTACAGACGGAAGCACGGCGCTGAACGCTCCCACAAAGTCAAACTCGGTAGACTCGTATATAAGATCGAGCATTTCCTGCGATTCTACATCCTGAATAAATTTATAAGACAGCGAGCGTTCGTAATACTCAGGAACAACTCTGTTGTAGCTTTCATACGCGAACAGGTCAAGAACCGCTCCGAGCATAGGCAGATCCGCTTCGGGCGTACAGGTAAGTATACTGAAACTCGTCACCTGGTCCTGCACATACGAGTAATATCTTCCCTGATTGGTGTCAAACATGGGCATCGGAACTATACCGTATTTAAAATCTATTTTTCCGATACTCTGTTCAAGGGCATAAAGCTGAACCGTAGCCATAGCTCCTTCCTGAGCTGCAAATTTGTCGGCTATAAAGGTAAGACCGGTATCGTCTTTTGTGGCGGAAGAGAATATATATGTACCGTTGGAATCATAGTAAAGCTGCTGAATCTTTTCAACCATTGTAGCAAACCGTTCCTGAGTGGAAGCGACAAATTCCCATCTTCCGCTGCTGTTCTTTTGTATCATGTGTATACCGCAGGCTGTAAGATACGGGTCTATGGAAACCGTGTCTCCGGTAATAAATCCTACAAAATCTCCCTCGGAAATACCCGTTTTGGAGTCAAGCTCCGTGTGAACGTCAGTGATAAGAGAAAACTGATAATCAAGCGTCCACTCCATGTTGTTTACGGTATCGTACAGGTCATCCCATCCTGCCTGGTCAAAATAATCCCTGTTGAAGATCGTTACAAAAGTATACCTGTAAAGAGAAATCGCAGGCGCTCCGGTAATAAGATACTGTTTGTCTTCTATACCGTAAGAAGCAATATCTCGGAATCCCTGAGTCCAGTATTTTTTCTCAACATCAAGGTTTTCTACCATAGAGAGGTCATAAAAATATCCCTTTACCATGGATCTGACGGTATTGTTGGTCGAGTCGGCATAGATCTGGTACGCATCGGGACCTCCCGCTTTTATCGTCGTATCCACAGTATTCATCGGATCGGTATTTGATTCAATGACAAATGTTATGCCCAAGCGGTCTTCAATCGCCCGGTTTCTCGCGTAAACGGCGTCTTTAACATTGTTTCCCGAATCGCTCTGTTCGCTTTTCAGCTCGTCATTTACTCCGGCTTTATCCAGACCGAGTATCCTGATATCTTCACCCTGAAAGCTCACATCGCTCGCCAGGTCGGATATATAATCCCTGTTTACATTTGATTCGTCCTCATGATTGTCAGAGGACGTCTCCCCCGAGGTACCCTCTTCCCCACCGGGGTTTTCTCCGCAAGACGCAAAGGAAAACAGCATCAACGCCGCTAAAATTATACAAATAAGACGCGCAAGTTTTTTCATCTTTGCATTTATCCCTCCTTGCAAAAACAATATTTGGTTAATACATTATATACTATTTTATCGCTCTTGTCAAGGCATATTTTCAAAAAAGTGCATATATAGTTGTTATTTTTTAATACAATAATAAACAAAAACGCGATTGAATTTAACCTTGGCGACACATATCGCCAAGACGTATTCAATCGCAAGTATATAAAATAAAGTGAATTCAGCCGTAAAAACTATTATTTTTCGACAAAATCAAAGAATAAACCGATTAATTATATATATTTAAATTATTCACCGGATTCCCAATCTCAAATACAGACCAGCTGTCCGTCCCTGAGATCGACCGTGATTGTAGAATCGGGCTCCGGGTCTTCGGCAATGATTTTCTTCGCGACCGCCGTCTCAACCCTGCTTTGGATAAATCTTCTCAAGGGTCTCGCACCGTAAACCGGATCGTATCCGGTGTCCGCTATATAGTCCTTTGCCTCTTTTGTCACATTCAGATTGATTCTCTTGTCGTGCAACCTCTCGGCAAGGTCTGTAAGAAGCAGATCCACTATTTTGGAAATATTTTCTTTTGTCAACGGTTTATAGAAAATAATTTCGTCAAGACGGTTGAGAAATTCGGGACGGAAGCTCCGTCTTAGCAGCGCCATGACATTTTCTCTCGCGTCCGCGCTGATCTCTCCGTTTTTGTCAATTCCGTCAAGAATAATATCCGATCCGAGATTGGAAGTAAGAATTATGATTGAGTTTTTGAAATCAACCGTTCTGCCCTGGCTGTCGGTAATCCTTCCGTCGTCAAGCACCTGCAAAAGCACGTTGAATACATCAGGATGAGCCTTTTCTATTTCATCAAAAAGAATTACGGCATACGGCTTGCGTCTTACCGCCTCGGTAAGCTGTCCGCCTTCGTCATATCCCACATATCCGGGAGGCGCTCCGATAAGACGGCTGACCGAATATTTTTCCATATATTCGCTCATGTCGATTCGTATAATATTCTTTTCGTCGTCAAACAATGCCTCTGCAAGCGCCTTGGCAAGCTCGGTCTTTCCGACGCCGGTAGGTCCCAGAAACAGGAAAGATCCGATAGGACGACGCAAATCTCTGATCCCGGCGCGGCTTCTCAGAATGGCGTCACATACTTTCTCTACCGCTTCGTTCTGACCTATTACTCTCTTGTGGATTATATCCTCCATACCGAGCAGCTTGTCTCGCTCTCCCTCCATCAATTTGGATACCGGAATGGAAGTCCAGCGCGAAACAGTCTGCGCAATTTCCTCATCCGTAACCTCGTTTCTGAGCAGAGTGTTCTTTTTGTCCACCTTTGCGGCTTTTTCAGCCTCCTCAAGTTCTCTCTGGAGCTGCGGCAGCTTTCCGTATTTAAGCTCGGCGGCTTTTTCAAGATTATATTCGTTCTGAGCCTTATCTATATCCGCGTTTGTGTGTTCAATCTCTTCCCGGAGCTTCTGGACTCTTCCGATAGTCTGCTTCTCGTTTTCCCACTTTGCTTTCATCTCGTTGAAACGGCTTCTCAGTTCGGCAAGCTCCCCGCTTATTTTTTCAAGGTGCTCCGCAGACAATTTATCGGTTTCCTTTTTGAGCGCCTGTTCCTCGATCTCAAGCTGCATGATGTGCCTTGAAATTTCATCCATCTCTGTAGGCATGGAATTCATCTCGGTCTTTATCATCGCGCACGCTTCATCGACAAGGTCAATCGCCTTGTCGGGGAGAAACCTGTCCGAAATATATCTGTTGGAAAGCGTAGCGGCGGCAATCAGCGCGTTGTCGTGAATTTTGACGCCATGATAAACCTCGTACCTCTCCTTAAGACCTCTCAGAATCGAAATTGTATCCTCCACAGTAGGCTCATTTACCATTACAGGCTGAAAACGCCTTTCGAGCGCCGCGTCTTTTTCAATATATTTTCTGTATTCGTTAAGGGTGGTGGCGCCGATACAGTGCAATTCGCCTCTCGCGAGCATAGGCTTCAACAGGTTGCCCGCGTCCATGGACCCCTCAGTCTTTCCGGCTCCGACAATAAGATGCAATTCATCGATAAACAGAATTATCTTCCCTTCGCTGGATTTTATCTCCTCCAGCACGGCTTTGAGTCTTTCCTCAAACTCGCCTCTGTATTTCGCGCCGGCAATCAGCGCGCCCATATCAAGCGAGAAAATAGACCTGTCTTTAAGATTGTCGGGCACATCGCCGTGGACAATTCTCTGCGCCAGACCCTCTGCTATAGCGGTCTTACCGACGCCCGGCTCACCGATAAGACAGGGATTGTTTTTACTCTTTCTTGAAAGAATCCTTATGACGTTGCGTATCTCGTCGTCCCTTCCTATCACAGGATCAAGCTTTTGCGCGCGGGCAAGCTCTACAAGGTCCGAGCCGTATTTTTTCAGCACGTCATATGTGTCCTCCGGATTCTGATCCGTAACGCTGCGGTTGCCCCTGACATTCTTCAGAGCCGCGAGAAAATTACTCTCACTAAGCCCTGTGCTGTCAAACAGTTCTTTCATATTTTTATCCGCTTTACGCAATAGCCCGAGCATCAGATGTTCAACCGAGGTATACTCGTCGTTCATCTTGGACGCCGCGTTCTCGGCTTCGGTCAAAGCTCTGTCCAGATCTCTTGAAATATAAATATCACTGTTTCCGCTTACCCTCGGCAATTTATTCAAAATCTCGTTGAGGCCGTTCTGCATAAAGTCAAACTGAACTCCCACGCTTTTTAAAAGCTCGGGAATCAATCCGTTTTCCTGACTGAACAACGCCTGCATAAGGTGAACCTGTTCAATCTGACTGTTGGCGTTTTCGCTTGCCAACTGTTGCGCGCTTTGAAGCGCCTCCATGCTTTTTTGTGTGCATTTATTAAAATTCATATATTATAAACCTCCTATAAGCCTAAAATTTTAGCACTTAAACGGTGTATATGCTACTTACAGGATAATTATAGTTTTTTTGTATGAATTTTTAAACTATATCTTGTTAAAATTCTATTAATTTTAGCACTCTATATCTTTAAGTGCTAAAATTAATCACCTTATTAAACCGATTATTTAACCTAAGGTAATTTAACGCCTCACGCAGTACGGCTTTATCATTGTCATGATATAAACTTTTTTCGGCTTCATCGAGCCCGACCCATTCCGCATAGGCAATTTCGCCCGGTCTCGGCTT
>CASEEB010000308.1 GCA_949286815.1 uncultured Eubacteriales bacterium
TTTTTACTCAGTTAGATTTATTTAATGTTCAAAATATTAAATTAATCAACATTGAGCAACCGATCAGTGAATTGGAAATATTGGACTATTCAGATAACGGCTATGATTCTTCGGTAAGATATAGGTTACATGATATTGAAAATGAACAAGTGGACATATATTTTCAAAATTATGAGATTTCTACAGTGTAATTTTTGAAAGAACGACACAGTATTGTTTGGATGGAATTAGCTATAAAAAAATTGTTTTGATTGAAAGGATAAAATACTTGATTAGACGGTTACAAATATAAGATATGGGGAGAGATACATATGAAAAAAAGCGCATTGCATAAACCTATAATAGATTATCTTTCAAAACACGGTTATGAAAAAGTAAATGAATTATGCTATTCAATTTTATCTCAAGATAATTCGGTTAAATATATAATTAGAATGCCGGATATGATAAATGGGTTTATTATCGGTGCTCAATTTATTAATTATGGCGAATTTGATGGAGATATTAAAAATGCTCCAATGAAAAATTTCGAATTTGAAATGTTACTTATATATGCAAAAAAATACGATTATAAACTAAATGAGATAATGGACGCAATAAAAATTGTTTGTGATAAAATGCAAATTTACATAAAAACGAATCGCTCGGAAATAAAATCTCATCTGAATGAATGGACATTTGGATTATATTCAGAAAAAGAAAAAAATGATATATTAACTTGTCTTGGAATGCCAATTTTAAATCCATATTCAATTGAATATTTAATAGAATCAGCGAATAAATTAAAAAAGAATCAGGGATGCATATCCTTTCCGTTTGACGAATATTATCAGCACAAAGATTATTATGATGAATATATAACGTATGGATGTAAAGTGGTATTAGACAAGAAGTTGGAAAGAGTAATGATAATAGGATAATCAGGATAATACAATGTCCAAATTAAGTTTAAATGAGGGTGGTCTTATAAACATTGACATTAAGAATAAATCTATGGACGGACGTTGCGGAGACTGTACATGACAGAACAAAATCACTAAGCAAATTAGAAATACCGGATTGTTTTGTTCGGGAACGAAAGTATCGACAGCCTAGGGGAAAAAAGCCGATACCCAATACAAATAACCGACTAAAAAAGAGACCTCGGTCTCTTTTTTTCAGTTGTACTCGGATTGTTTACAAATTTACAATTTTTTTATTTTACATATGTGATATAATTATACTTAACGGCTGTTTTTACCATAATAAAAGTATTTGAAAGGTTGTTAAATATGCTTCCTGATAAACAGATAAATATTCACAGGAGTAAAATATATCGCTTTGCAATAGTGTCTTTCGCGGTTCTGTATTCGCTTTATTGTTTTGTGTTTGCCCCGCTTAATGTAAGATTCAGCAACGATGTGGTATATATGTATACCGCGCTTCCCGTGGTTATGGAACTTTTATACAATATTTCCGAAATTATCGCCATCTCGGTCGGATATGCCGTGGTTATATACGGAATTTACCGTTTTGGGATAAAAAAGATAAAAGGAGCTTTTGTAATATATATTACGGCGGCTTTCCTTAAGTATTTCGCAAATACTGTTATGTCTTGGATATTCAGCGGAGTTGAGACAAACGCGGTGCTGTCGGATATCCTTATGATCTTGATTTATACCGCGGTTGAAACGGTACAGTTAGCCATTGTCACGTTTTTCGCGTACAGGATTATCGGCAATTTCGGTAAAAAGTATGATACGGCGTTTGCCGCGGCTAAAAAACTTCACGAGTCTTACCCCGAAAAGGAAAGTATGGTATATCCGTTTTCACGGCTGCTTGACAGGAAAAATCCGGTGCTTAAATCGGCTTTGGCTGGCGGTACTGTAATCGCCGCCAGCAAGGTGCTCATGCGTATATGGTATGATGTTTTTTACACCATTATGAATGGACTTCCGAGCGGAGTGGGAGAAATTCTGCTGATGATTTGCTACTATTTGTTTGATATTGTTTCGGGAATCTTGTGCTATTTTATAATAACATTCATGTTGATGAAATTTTTTGACAAGTATCTGAGGTACAGTTCGGAAGAAAATGAAAGCTTGTGATTGCCATTGTAAAAAATAAATTAAATTTTTAAAAGGCAATTATTACTTGCTCAAATCACTTGACTTATACGGTATTTTTCTGCTATAATATATATTATATTAATATATATTAAATCGAGAATGAAAATGATTGTGACCTAATCCATTGAAGCCGTATCATCCGGAGCAGGTCTGAAAGGAGAACTATGAAGTATATGAACCGAAATCTGACAATGCTCACCGACTTTTATGAGCTTACAATGGGCAACGGATATTTCAAGTGCGGTATGAAGGACAGAATAGTTTATTTTGACGTTTTTTACCGTGACAATCCCGACGGAGGCGGATTTGCCGTCGTGGCGGGACTCGAACAGATAGTGGAGTATATACGCGACCTTCACTTTGACGAGGAGGATATTGAATTTCTCAAGTCAAAGGGTTGCTTTGACGAAGATTTTCTGAGATATCTGAAAAATTTCAGCTTCACGGGCGATATTTGGGCTGTTCCGGAGGGGACTGTTGTTTTTCCGGGTGAGCCGCTGATGACGGTAAGGGCGCCGGCAATAGAAGCGCAGTTTATAGAAACTTATGTGTTGATGGTCATAAATCACGAGTCTTTGATAGCTACCAAAGCCGCGAGACTGACAAGAGCCGCAAAGGGACGTGCCGTTGCCGAATTCGGTTCGCGGAGAGCGCAGGGAGCCGATGCCGCTATACTCGGAGCGCGCGCGGCGTATATCGGCGGATGCGGTTCCACCGCCTGCACAATTACCGACGAATTGTACGGTGTCCCGGCTACCGGTACTATGGCGCATTCATGGGTACAGATGTTTGATGATGAATACACCGCTTTCAAGACTTACTGCGAGCTTTACCCCGACAACGCCACTCTTCTTGTCGATACGTACAACGTGCTTTCTTCCGGAATTCCGAACGCTATCCGTGCTTTTAACGATGTGCTCAAGCCTAAGGGAATCAAAAAGTGCGGTATAAGAATTGATTCGGGGGACATCACGTATCTTTCAAAAAAGGTCAGGGCGATGCTTGATGACGCGGGATGGAATGAGTGCAAGATAATTGTTTCAAATTCCCTTGACGAATATATAATCCGTGAGCTTATACGTCAGGGCGCGGAGATTGACGGATTCGGCGTGGGAGAAAGGCTTATAACGTCAAAAAGTCACCCGGTATTCGGCGCGGTATACAAGCTGTGCGCGATAGAGGATGAAAAAGGAAATATAATTCCGAAAATTAAAATCAGCGAAAACGTTGGGAAGATTACTACTCCTCACTTCAAAAAGGTATACAGGCTCAGGGGACGCGACAGCGGTAAAGCTGAGGCAGACCTCATCTGCCTTTACAATGAGACTGTGGATGACAGTAAGCCGATAGAGATATTTGACCCGGAGCACACCTGGAAACGCAAGATAATGGAGAATTATACCGCGAGCGAGCTGCTCGTAAAGGTTTTTGAAAACGGCAAGCTTGTGTATGATCTTCCGTCGCTTGAGGAAATAAGAAATCACCATATCCGTGAGATAGAGGGAATGTGGGAAGAAGTAAAGAGATTTACAAATCCTCACAACTACTATGTTGACCTTTCGCAGAATCTGTGGGATGTAAAAAACGGAATGCTGTTGAACAGAAACAAGAAATAATTATTCGGTCGGCAAGCAGGCCGACAACAAAATCAAGAACGGAAATTAACAGAAAGGCGGTATGCGGTAAATGTCGGAACAGCTTGTCAATATATGGAAAAACATAACTAATTTTATCAGCGATTATATACTTTTTCCAATCAGCAATATAACTTTGATTGATATGCTGGATATCCTGCTTTTGTCATTTTTACTGTATATGGTCTATAAGTTCATAAGAGAGCGTCACGCCGGCAGACTTGCTTTGGGATTGGGTTTTCTGGTGCTTGTTTATATTCTCAGCGACCTTTTGCACATGATAGCGATAAGCTCGATATTGAAGAATTTCTACGCGGTCGGAATCATGGCTATATGCGTTATATTTCAGCCCGAACTCAGAGAAGCTTTGGAGGAAGTGGGTTCGACCTCCATTAACTTCCGAAAAATAAAAAGAAAACGCGGACAGGAAGACGACGATACTCTGAAAACCGTGGAGGAGATTGCCGCTGCTTGTTTCGAGCTCTCCGCCAAAGGTGAAGGCGCGCTGATAGTTATAGAGAGGATCGGAAGACTGAGAAATCAAATGACCGAGGGGACTCCGCTTGACGCGGTGGTTTCAAGACAGCTGCTTTGCAACATATTTGTAAATAAGTCGCCTTTGCATGACGGCGCGGTTATAATCAGGGACAACAGAATAGTTTCGGCGTCAAGCAAATCAAAGACAATTTCCGAAAACGACGAAATGCTGAGCGGGCTTGGCACAAGACACAGAGCCGCGGTGAGGATCAGCGAGGTAAGCGACGCGGTAATCGTGGTAGTATCTGAGGAGACGGGTACAATTTCGGTCGCGAATAACAAATTGCTCAAGCGTCACTACAACGACATAGGAAAGAACGGGAAACATAAATCAAACGATTTGAGAGACGATATTTTTAAGCTCCTCACCGGAAAGGATGTTGAGGATATGATACCGTCCTGCGCGGATAACGGGGCTATGCTGACCGAAGAGGAACTGTGCGACCTTGAAACGACAGAAACCGAAAGAGGGGGCAATGAAAAATGAAAAGACGTGTAGATAATACTTTTTGCGGAACAGACATGCTGAAAAAAGATTTTTTATTCGCCCTGTCTTTTTCACAAACGGAGGGCAGGCATGAGGCAGTATGATTTTATCAGAGACCGGGACGCGAGCGGTGACGATGCAATTATAATCAGCAACCGTCCGAAGAAAAAGCTTGACCTTTGGCCGAGGATCATCTGTC
Organism: uncultured Eubacteriales bacterium; assembly: GCA_949286815.1. Lineage (GTDB taxonomy): Bacteria > Bacillota > Clostridia > Oscillospirales > CAG-272 > SVTX01. The sequence goes on from CASEEB010000308.1 coordinate 4,966, forward strand.
TGTTGCTGGCTATTATATTTTGGCTGTATGTTGTAAATATAAACGACACCGACGTCAGCGCTACGATAAAGGTAAAGCTGGGAATTACGGGTACAGACGAACTTATGGAAAGCAAAGGTCTTATGGTTTACGGTCTTCAGACTCAGGAAATAACCATAACGGTTAAGGGCAGCAACAGAGACATAAAAAAGTACAGTACGGATGATTACGGCGCTGTGATTGACGTAAGCGCAATTGAGGAAGCGGGCAAGCATACAGTTGAGGTAAAACCGAGTATGCCGGCGGGTTCCTCCGTCTCGGTTGTATCTGTGGAACCTCAGAATGTCACTATTTATGCCGATACGGTAATAACCAAAACAATCCCGTTTAATGTTGTCACCGGAGCGATAGCGACCGTTTCGGAATATGAATGGGCAATTGAGCAAAGCTCGGACAGTCTGGAAATCTCCGGACCTAAGGCGATTGTAGAATCGATTGCCTCTGCCAAGTATACCGTAGAGGGAGAATTTTACAGCAGCAAGAGCTTTTCGGGATTTGCGGTTGATTTCTGCGATGCCAACGGCGCCTACCTGCTGTATGACAATAATATAGTGACATATTCGACAAGCGACATTACGGTTAAAATGAATGTTATGGCGAGGAAAAACATTCCCATTGTCGTTGAGGTTACCGGCGACGGAAAAGACCTTCAATATACGCTGTCGCAGTCTTATGTCAGTATTGTGGGAGACCCTAACGCCCTGTCTCAGGTATCGGAATATGTCATAAGTCTTACCGAGGCTGTAGAGGGCAGAACTATTGATTATGTGCTTACGAGCGAGGATTTGCCTGACAATGTTTCGCTTGAAACGGAAAATACCGAAATAAACATCAGTTTTACGGAACAGTAATATGAGTGAAGATAAATATATCCTTTGCGGTATAGAGGCGCCTTTTGACGCTGCCGAAGAAGAGATTTTTGCCCGTGCGCAGCAAAAAATCCTAAAAGCGGGCATTCCTTCTTCGGCATATGATATAAAAATTTACAAAAAATCAATTGACGCACGACACAGAGAAGTCATTAAGGCGGTCTGCTCTGTGTCGCTTGACTTTTCAAAAGACGGGAAAATATATGCCTCGGCTTTGGAAAAACTCGGCGCGAAAAGGCTGAAAAGCGGTGAACTGAATATAATCAAAGGCAGAGATTGTATGAAAAATCCACCTTTGGTCGTCGGGATGGGTCCCGCGGGAATGTTTTGCGCGCTTTTGCTTGCGAGCGAGGGTTATTGTCCGATTTTGATTGACCGGGGGGATTGCGTCGCGGCGCGCACAGCGTCGGTGGAGCGATTTTATAAATTCGGAGAGCTTGACACCGATTCCAATATACAGTTCGGAGCCGGCGGCGCTGGTACTTTCTCGGACGGAAAACTCATTACCCGAATAAATGACCCTATGGTGTCGTATGTGCTGGAAAAATTTTATGAGTTCGGGGCGCCGAAAGAGATTCTGTATAAAGCAAAACCGCATATAGGGACGGATATACTTTCCGCGGTTGTCGAAAATATTCTTCAAAGGATAAAGGATTTGGGAGGTAAGGTGATTTACCGCTGCCGTCTCGAAAGGATAAATGAAAGAGAGAACGGAGAAGTAGAAGCGGTAACAAGTCACGGAAACATAAACTGCTCTTGCTGTGTGCTTGCTCTCGGTCACAGCGCGAGAGATACTTATAAAATGCTGTTGAATGAGGGATTTGAAATCATAGGCAAGCCTTTTTCAGTGGGTGTCAGGATAGAGCACAGAAGAGAGGATATTGAAAAAGCGTTGTTCGGAAAATATGCCGGACATCCCGCGCTCGGCGCGGCAGAGTATGCGCTTTCCGATACCAAATCGGACCGTGGAGTATATACATTCTGCATGTGTCCGGGGGGCGAAGTCGTGGCGGCGGCGTCCGAGGAAGGCGGAGTAGTCGTAAACGGGATGAGCAGATATAAGAGAGACGGAGTAAATTCAAATTCCGCAGTGGCTGTATCTGTTAAGCTTTCGGATATTGAACCCGTGGACGGAAACGCCGTGCTCGGGGCGATTGCTTTTCAAAGAAGCATTGAAATGAAGGCGTTTTCCGAAGGCGGGGGCGATTACCGCGTGCCGGTGCAGACCGTAGGTGATTTTCTGAAAATGAAAGAGGGAAGCAAACCCGGAAGGATCATGCCTACATATATGGGAGGAGATAAATATAAATTGTCTGATATTGACCGCATTTTCCCTGAATTTATAACCAATGCGCTCAGATACGGAATTTTGTCGTTTGACAGAAAAATAAAAGGTTTTGCGCGCGATGAGGCGGTGCTGTCGGCGCCGGAGACAAGGACATCCTCCCCTTTGCGTATCCTCAGAACCGATGAGTTGACTGCCGTGGGAAAACGTAATATTTATCCTTGCGGCGAGGGCGCGGGTTACGCCGGGGGTATCACCAGCGCCGCGGTCGACGGAGTGAAGGTGGCGTTGGAGATAATGAAAAGATGGAAAGCTTGATGACTGTGCAGATCTTGAGCAAATCATAAAAGGATAGGGTTGGCGGATAATGAAATATACTGAAAAAGAAAAGATTTGGTCATTGCTGTACCCTGAGGACGATGCGGCGGCGAATGATATCATACATAAAATGTCCGATGACATGAAAATCTCTTTGACCTGCGCTAAGGTCATATATAACAGGGGCTACAGAAATGTCGCCGATGCCCGGCAATTTATCTGCGCTGATATAAACGCGCTTGAGGATCCTTTTTTGATGCGGGACATGAACGCCGCCGTTTCGCGGATTTTTGGGGCGTTGCAAAACCGGGAGAAAATCACCGTTTACGGGGATTATGACGTTGACGGCGTTACCTCGGTAACCCTGATATATCTTTATCTCAAAGGTATGGGAGCCGATGTGGATTATTATATTCCGTCCAGAAGCGGGGAAGGCTACGGACTTTCGGTTTGCGCAATAGATAAACTCAAGGAGTGCGGAACAGAGCTCATAGTTACGGTCGATACCGGAATTACGGCAATTTATGAATCCGAATACGCAAAGGCCAAGGGAATTGATATGGTCATCACAGACCACCATGAGTGTCATCAGAATATTCCGGAAGCCTGCGCGGTGGTAAACCCTCACCGACCGGACTGCAAATATCCTTTCGCGGAGCTTGCCGGCGTGGGAGTAGTGTTTAAGCTGATCTGCGCGATGGAGATGACCGCAAATCCCGAAACAGACATAAAAATAATACTCGGAAGGCTTTGCGACAGGTTTATTGACCTTGTAGCGTTGGGGACTATAGCTGACGTCATGCCGTTGCGCGGTGAAAACCGGGCGATAGTTAAAATGGGTCTTGAGCATATCGCGAAATCGGACAGATGCGGACTCGCGGCGCTGCTCGACGCTATGTCCAACGGAAACAAAAACTCAAAACCGGCGCTTAAAGGAAGTGCCGCTTCCAAAAAGCGCAAGGTCAATGCGGGATTGATTGGTTACGGAGTCGCTCCTCGAATAAATGCCGCGGGACGTATAAGCAGCGCGTCTAAAGCGGTTGAGCTTCTGCTGTGCGATGACTACGCAAGCGCGTATGTCAAAGCCGAGGAGCTCTGCGAGATAAATCTGCGCAGGCAAATAGAGGAAAATAACATCGCGAACGAGGCTTATGAAATTATAGAGAAAACGCATGATTTTGAAAATGACAGGGTGATTGTCGTTAGCGGGGACAATTGGCATCAGGGAATTATCGGCATAGTAGCGTCAAGAGTCACGGAAAAATACGGACTTCCCTCAATTCTGATCTCTTTTGACGGTTCGGTAAGTGAATCGGCGTCACCGTATGATACCGGAAAGGGATCGGGAAGAAGTGTCAAGGGGCTTAATCTTGTGGAGGCCCTGGGATATTGTTCCGATTTGCTTGACAGGTACGGGGGGCATGAGCTCGCGGCGGGGCTTACATTAAAAAGGTGCAATATAGACTTATTCAGAAGAAAGATCAATGAATATGCAGAGAAGAATTTTCAGGATTTTCAGAATGCCGACAGACGAGAGGCGGACTGTGAGCTTAAACTGAGCGACGCCACCATGAGTCTTGCGGGCGAAATCAACTGTCTTGAGCCTTTCGGAGTGTCAAATGCCAATCCGGTATTCATGATAAAATCACTTTCGATACTGAAAATAGTTTCCATGGGCGGAGGAAAGCATTTGAAACTGATTCTGACCGACGGAAAAATCATTATTCATGCGGTTTAT
>CASEEB010000309.1 GCA_949286815.1 uncultured Eubacteriales bacterium
TGTGACAGACGCGGGCGGAAGCGCCTCGTCAGGATTTTTCGCGTATAATATTCTGCCGGTTTCCGCTTCCATTAAGACCGCGCTTTTGCAGTCAAAGTCGAGCGTCTCGGGTCCGACATATGAATCGGATACGTCCGCATCGGCGTCTTCTTCATTTTTTTCAAGGTCAGTTTCGCCTGTCTGCTCTTCCGCCGACGCGTACGGCAGAGCAACAGTTCCCACTAACAGGATTAAAGACAAAAAAAACACCGTGATTTTTTTCAATAACATCTTGATACCTCTCCCCTCTTTGAAGTGTATATTATGCCGGAATTTTTAATATAAAAAACCGGGTTTTTCACCTCTTACCTAATTCTATTTGGGCTATGGTTGTCCGTATGAATCAAAATCACGTGTTTTTTTATTTAATTGATTACTCGGATAAAATCCGCTTAAAAATATATGTGGCTTATGTTGAAAAGCCGTTTGAAAATCATACATTCCGCACAACTTATCATTTTTGTCATTCGACCTGAATGTCTGATTACCGGAAAAATACGGCGCTTTAAATACTATTATCTATCTTCTCTTATTCTTTTTCTCTTCACGGATAAGTTTTTTTATATGCGCGAAGGTCTCGTCCTCACCCTTCTTTGCGAGCATTACAAGCCATTCCTCAAGCAATGCCGCCGTATCCTCATGCATCTTTTTTGAGGCGTTTCCCTTAATAAAATATTCGTAAGCCGAAGAATCGGTATACCTGTCGCCCTGATAAATTTTGCTCGCCGCCACACGGTCGCAGAACATCTCCGTCACATATCTCAGCGGCATCGGCACGGGCTCATACATTTTTGTCTTCATATTCAGATCAACCCAATACTCAAAATGATGCTTGTTTCTTCCCTTATGATGCATCCATGCCAGCGAATATCCGAAAAGCTCCCGCTCTTTTTCGTTTGGACTTCTTGTTCCGAGGTAGTATTTCGCGCCCGGGATAAACTCGGACGGACTGTATTTGGAAAGATCATGTCTGAGTCCCTGCCACCCGATACCTGCACGGAAACAGTGACAGATTACTTTATGTCTGTGCCTTGTTATGGTTACAAAGTGCTTTACGGGATGAGCCATATCAAAATTCCACCTTTCCGATGAGCATATTGTGGTCAGTGGCCGAGTCCGAGGTAGTGTCAAAAACACGCACGTCACAAACATTATACCGTCCGGCATACAGAATATTGTCTATTGACCTGTCCGCATATGTGTGCAAATCACGGTTGGCTATATTTATCCAAGGAATAAACCGCGCGATTTTTCCCGGATTTGTATTGAAATCGCCGCAGCAAAGCAATCCGTCCGGATTTTTTTTCAGATATTCCGAGAGTATATCCCCAAGGCACATCATTGTCTCGGTATTCGCCTTTTCGTTTTCCACCGAAAGATGAGTATTGAAAAGCGTCACATGCTCACCCTCAACATCCAAAATAACATACCCGCAGGAAGTCCCCTGAGTCGCAATCTTCACCGGATAATTATAAGTGCCGGACTCGACTGTCGGAAACTTTGAAATAATAGCGGTACCGTACTCTCCTCCCTGAAAATCACGTATTTTAATAAAGTAGGAATATTCAAGCCCGGACATTTCGGAAAGCAAAGCCGTCATATCAATCCCTTCAGAGCGCATAGCGCCCTTGTCTACTTCTTGGAGCGCGACAACCTCAGCCCCTGACTGTCTGATCTTTTCGGCAAGCATTGAGAGATTGTCCCATGTATATTTGCCTAGCACAAAATGCGCCGAGCAGATATTCAGGGACGCGAGAGTAAAGCTTTTGCCGACCTTTTTGGTCGGCTGTTTTTCCGCCGATTCACGTTTATCTTTATCCTCCGGCTCTTCGCGGGTATTACCGACGGATTTTTCTGTCATATTGTCATTTTTCATATCCGAAGACTTTTTGATTTCTTTTCTGACAGTATTATCCTCAAAGTCGGGATTTTCCTTTGCGCCTTTTTGCTCTGCCGCGCTGAGAAATTCATACGCTTTTCTGTACCTTTCAACTCTGTCCAGCGCCGCCTTGTCGGGCTCCGACGAAAGTCTTGTAAGATCGCTGTTGTGCAAAAGGTCTGCCATCTTCACTTTACGGGCAATAGTGTCCGCCGACAATTTCTCAATATACTCCATATAAGCCACACCCGGTCTGTGGGTCAGGAGATTCACCGCGTTGCACACCTGTTCGGGGAACTCCCTGCTAAGGTCTTCTATTGTGATATCGGTATCTTCAACCACATCGTGCAGAAGCGCAGCCACGGTAGAAAGCTCGTCGTCCATCTGTTCCGCAAGGTGATAGGGATGAAAAACATACGGAATACCGGATTTGTCGGTCTGACCTTCATGCGCGCTGTACATAAGCAATATTGCCTTTTTGGTCATGGGAGTGTATAACATTGCCTTCTCTCCTAAAATTCAATAAATAAATTAATTGCCGGGGCTTATAAGATTCACTTTGTCAACAACGTCCAGTTTTTTCTCCTCGGCAAGTCTTTCCGCCTTAATAAGCGTTTCTTTATCCGGCACATCTTTAGGATTGTGAGCGTCGCAGCCGAAAATCACCTTACAGCCGCACTCTTTCGCTATATCCCAAAACAAAGGATTCGGATAATGCCTTCCGTCCATAATGCCGAGAAAATTTATCTCAAGCGGAATATTCTTTAACGCGGCGTAGCCGCACAGTCTTTCCGCTTCCCGCCTGTAAATATTTTCTTCTCCCCTGAAATTTATCAAATCAGGATGCGCTATATACGTAAATTTACCCGTGTCAATACCTTCACAAACCTGGTCCACATAACGGCGGATATCCCGCTCTCTTAAGGTCGGAGCGCCGCTGTACACATCTTTTTCTTCATTGCCCAGAAAATGCTGTCCCAATATCAGATAATCGCATTCATACTGCGAAATAAAATCAATAAAACGGTCAAAAATATCCGGGTAATATTCCGCTTCATAGCCGATATAAATTTCAATGTCTGCACTGTATTCATTTCTGAGATTCTGAAGCGTTTTCACATAATCCTCTGCCTGTTCGGGTCTCATTCTGAAGTTGGAATAATAACCGTGCGGAAAGGGCATCGGCGCGTGGTCGGAAAAACCGAGAATTTTTATACCCGATTTTATCGCCGCTTCAATATATTCGCGTTCATTTCCCGCCGCATGATTGCACCGCGGAGTATGCGTATGATAATTTGCGTACATATAATACCTTCTTTTGCGTTAAGTTTTATCCTAAACAAGAACCTATTTCGGTAAAAATCAGCCTTAAAGCCATTTTTTAAGATACAGTCCGGTGTATGACTTTTCCTC
>CASEEB010000310.1 GCA_949286815.1 uncultured Eubacteriales bacterium
AGATATATTGACAAACCGATGTTTTATCTCGGACGCGAGCTTGGAATCGAAGACGAATGGTGGGTGGAGAATACGCTTGAACCCGAGGTAATCTATGTCGACGGAGTATATCATATGTTCTGGCAGTGCAGCGGATGGACAAAAAGCGGCTATTACGGAGACATGCTCGGATACGCGTCCTCAACTGACGGAATAAACTTTACAAGAAAGACTGACAGTCCCATAATAGTTCCGTCAAGCGGAAAGGAATATACGGATTTTGACATCGAGATCGGATTCAATCACGAAGAGGTCATTTATGTTCCGGACGATCCGGACGGAAAATGCTTCTGGCTTTACACCGGTCATTTCATAGACGATACATGGAGAGGGTACGTGCTTATACGTTCGTCCGACCCTACGGAATTTTGCTGGGATGAACGGGAAAATGTAAACGGCATGTCGCAGATAGGTAATCAGATAGGCTACATAAGCGACTTTGACGGATGCGGCAACAGACTCTTTGTCAGAATTACTTTTTCGGATTATACCGACGATGCCGGAACGCGCAGCCTGCCGGCACTTCAGTTTTCCTATGACGGCAGAAACTGGTCCAAAGCATGTGTTTATCTTGCCGGAACCGACACATCGGAACCCACCGCCGTAAATAACACAAATTCATATTTTCTGGGATTCGCCACAATAGACGGCACGGGAGAGATCGAAAGAAACGACGACGGGTCATACAAACTCATATACTTTGCCACAACCGCCAATTCTTCGGTTGCCCCGGATATATTCAAAGCCGAAGCGGGCGTAGGCGTTATGAACTTTACACTTACTTACTGATAAATCGGCTTTGAATTTATTAAAAACCGGCGTATCCAAAGGTATAAAAGCACATTGACCGCAAGGTATTACGCCGGAAAAACTTCGTTGAGAATCAACACAATCCCTGTAACAGTCCCCAAAAACAAACATCAATGGACAGACAGGTATTAACAGGCATGAACATCTTGTATACTAACAGCAAAAAACAAGGTCAAGACAATTGACCTTGTTTTTTGGTTTTTATATAAGTATAAGTAAAAAAATATGCGTAATCCTTATGTTTGAATTTGTAACTCTTGCGATGTCAAATCGACGACGAGACGCGAAATCAAATCACAAAAATTCATTTCTGTGCGAGTGAAAAAAATCAAAATAGACTCTGACATTTTCAAGCTCATTCCAGCTTTTTATACCTGCCGGAACACTGTCCAGGTCATAAATCAAAGAATCCTTCATCGCAAGCAAAAAAGGAGAATGCGTGGCTATAATGAATTGGCAGCCGTAAAACCTGACCGAATCTTCTATAAATTTTGCCAGCTTCAGCTGCGCGGAGGGAGAGAGACTGTTTTCGGGCTCGTCGAGAATATATAGAGCGTTTTCCCCGATTTTCCCGGTAAAATACGCAAAAGCGCTTTCTCCGTTTGAATTTGTCCTCAGGTTTTTCGGCAGCTTCTCATTTGTATAGGCAGACATGGTCATACGTCTTGCCTTATTCCGTTCCTTGAGTTCTTCATAGTCGTCAAGACTTTTAAGTATGAAGCCGTCGCTGTACTTTTTTTCAAGATAATCGCCGAAAATCTGTTCCCTTTTCCGATCCACACCCATATTGATAGAGCGCACATCAAGCATAAAGTCAAAAACATCGTCGCTCCGTATAAAACAACTCCCATCAGGGAGATTTTTCCCATACGCAAGCCGATATTCGCATAATTTCAGGTAATCTTCAAAATACGGAGTGTAATTAAGCGGCGCGCCGCTCTCAAGCCTCAGCTTTTCGGCAATAACATTCAGCAGCGTTGATTTTCCGGAGCCGTTCCCACCATATATCAAAGTAAGCGCGTCAAAGCGCATCTCGGAAATTTCTTTATCCGGGAAAACGCCGAAAGGATAGACATCGTTTGAAAAACAGGTCATGGAGCTTCTCGGAGAGTCATATGACAAAATAAAATTATCCTCCCGCATTCTGTCGGGCAAACTGAATTTATCAAGATACACCATAATAAACTCTTTCCGGTAAAACCACACCCGATATATCAGGTATGAATTTATCGCTCAAATACATGTAACCCCGAGGTCATTTGCGTTTGAGCTTGCCTATCACCTTTCCGCAGCATGTAACCTCGCTGAAATTTTTCAGAAGTATCGGAGGATAGTCGGGATTGAGGGAGATAAGCCTGTCTCCCTCGTATTTTTTGAAATATCCGTCCCCGTCAAGCACAAATATTCCAAGCTCTCCGTATTCCACGGAATCACTCTCCTGCACAAGCAGTATGTCCCCGTCCCGGTATTTCGGCTCCATACTGTTCCCTTTTATTCTGAGAGCGAAATCGGCGTTCCTTGTCTGAGAATTGTCGGGTATGCTGATTATTACCGAATCATTGTCGGTAAGATAGACCCCCGTACCGGCCGAAACCGGCATATCATAAAGGTCTATTTGTCTCCGCGCAAAATCCTGAACGTCCTTAACCGCGTGTCCCCGGCTGATTACTTTCGGCACTGACGCGGCGATGCGTGAGCTTCTGGGAGCGGTAAAATAATTATCCGGCATGTTCATCTCACATACCCGTTCGTATTCTTTATTCAGCACTACCGTAACAATCTCTTTGCCGTGCTTGTCAAGTTTCCTGTAATTCTCTATAAGACTTATTTCCCCGTCGTCAAGTGTATAGTTGTTGGTATTTTCGGGAATTCCGGTGAGAATATAATCCACAGAACACTCAAGCGCCCCGCAAATCGCAACAATGTTTGACAGCTTCGGCGAATCGCTTATCCCGGCAAGAATTTTCGAGAGCGTTCCCAAAGGTATGCCGGTAGCTTTCGACAACATCTCGTTTGTAATTCTTTTTTCGCTTTTCAGCAGTTTTATTCTGTCTATATATGTATATTCCATCTTTTGCCTCTCTCAGTTCCGATTTTGGTATTATTATATCATAGATTTTCCGTTTTGTAAATAGGTTTGAAAATATTTTTTCTGATTTTTAAAAAATTCTCTTGACAAATGCCGTTTTTGGTGATATAATGTTGTCAAATAAGTTCCAAAATGCATTTTTTTGAGTGTTTTTTGATGATATTTTTCCGTTAACGGAAACAACAATTGCCGCTCACCCAAGGAATTGCGTTTGATTATAACCGGATTTATATGTTAATTTCAATCAAAAGACTATCTTACGAAAGGAACATTTGAAATGAACACGTTATATAATATCAACAATGAAAAAACCGGAGAAAAAAGAATAAGGCGGTTTCCCACTATAGAAATACACAAAGGGTTTATAAATTTTATATGCAGTCTAATCAGAATCTTAACGTGTGAAACCGCGGTTAAAATAGAGAAAGTCTCGCTTTCAATCGCGGGATTCATCGGCTTTTTCGGCGTCATGGGAGGAGTAGAGAGCGGGACTATCGGTCTTGGCGCGGGAATATTTTTATTTGCCGTCATAACATTTTTGGAAATAATTATTCTGAGAAGCATTTCAAAAAATGACAACAGCTCCCACAAAGGATAAATAACAGGATTTATTGGAAAATCAGATGTCGGGGAGTCATTAACAGAACTCTCATAGTTGACAACGTTTCCCGAATATATACATATATACTTAAAGTTATTTAGTTACAAAAAGTCTCCCGTCAATGTAATGAGTGATGTTCTCAGAAATCACCCAACAGCTCACTCTCATAAGCGAATTCACTTGTAGGACGAGGGCTTGCCCCCGCCGCAAACAATAATCCCCGACAGAATTTTTAAGATCTGTCGGGGTTGTCTGTTATTTTTCCGCTATAAATGTCCAGTGTTCAGAAATACTTTCAGGCATCATCTGAGACAAGGTATCGGCATCTCTGATAAGATTTATGTTTCCAAAGTGGAAGAAATAGAACTCTCCCTTTCCGTCATTGTATCCTAACTGAAATTCCAATTCTTTCTTGAAATAGGGAAATACCGGTTTTAACCGTTCGTCAATTGCCCAAACAAAAGACGAATCGTGATTGGAAATACAATTGATAATCCACTCTTCTTGCTCCTCGAACCAAGCCCAAAAGTTCTTGCCGGCTAATTCATCCATACTTTTTTTAGAAAAAATCGAAAACATATTTTATTCTCCTTTAAAAATTGATTTATCGCCAGTTTCGTCTTTGTTTTACAAAGGCTTCGGGCAAAGCCAATATCCCTTATACGGCGGGAGCAAACCCCCGTCCTCGATGTAATATCATTATAATACAATTCGGCAGAGAAAACAAGTTCTCTGCCGAAATTTTCGCGTCACCATATTTTCCGTTAAGAACAGCCAAGAAAGCAATACGCATTTGTTTCCTTTATTTTGGGAATATGCGCGGTAACAACAGGGTAAAATTTTTTACCTTCCGTATTTGATTATATCCGAAAGTGCGTCCCCGAATATTTCCGCGGCTGCCAAGGCTTCGTCAAGCGTGTTCCCGCAGCTGCCCATATCCACGGTGAGGTAATAATAAGAATGTTTGCTGTTAAATTCCGAACCGCTAAGCGCGACCGGTCTGCAAATCCTCAGATTGTCGCCGTTTATCTTTTGTCTGAGCTTGAGCGCCAATGACAGATTATCCTCCCATTCGCTCTGCTCTCCGGCGCTGACAGTTATCCTCAGCTGAGCGCACTCTTGCGCCCCCGTATAGCTTTCGGTCCTTATTATGTTTCCGTCTTCGTCCATTTCAGATGAGCGGTGTATGTCTATAATATACTTAATTGAGGGATACATCTGAAGCATCCACTCTATTGTCTGCTCGGCTCTTTTATAGGAGTCCACATTGCTGTCTCCGTCATGAATGACAGTACAGTGTACTGCCGGAACACCGTTCAGATTCAATATATTTACCGTTTGCTCACCCGCAGCCACAACGGTTTCGGTGCCGTACGGACTTTTAATCCCCTCATTGCTCAGAAAAACCTTTTTCCCGTCCGCGCTGTAAGCCTCACATGTATGAGTATGGAGCACAAGAACCAAAGGGTATTCGCTGCCCTTATTGTACATATACGGAATATCCTTACCCGCGAGATATTCAGTGTCCGGTCTGTACAATGTATTGTTATTTATGTAATAAACACCCTTTTCAAATTCCGACAAATCGGCGTCCGCCACAGGAATATACTGCCCGGAAATTTCTTCATGTGAACCGCTCTGGCTTTCCGTCTCAGAAGGAAATTCGCTTTCTCCGTCAGTCGCCTGAGCTTCGGTGTCGGAGCAATTTTCGCTTCCGGTCTCATAAACACCGCCGCTTTCTTCTTCGGTAGGTTTTTCACTGCCCGGTTCCGTGACAAAATCCGTAGGAGGCTCGGAAACAGAGTCCTCCGAATCGTCTGTATTGTCTCCTGCTACACCGTTTAATCCGTTATCATTATTATCAGGCACATAAAAGCCGAACTTGAGCGCCTTATTCACAAGAAAGGATGAGACCGAGCCGAAAATCCCGCCGTCTGTTTTAAAACTGTCCATGTTTTTGGGCACAATAAATGAAAAGAAAAAAATCGTCATCAATATAAGCGCCGACACGCTCGCGATAAGAGAAACATTTGAAAAGCATTTTCCGCTCCGGGGCGGCGCCTTACCCGAAAATTCCTCTACATCCCGCGCGGCGTTATTATGTGTCAGTTCCTTGCCTTCCATTGAAATAACCGTCCTTTCGTTGTTTTTATCTTTGAAATTCAGCACATATACTTTTTACCGCATATAATTTACTTTCTAAAATAATATATTAATTCCCGTGTTCTTTTATTACCGGCGTATAATTTCTTTGTCACAAAGTTTCCCGAATACACATATAATATCCTTCCGCGCCGGCGAATAGTTTCACTCAAAATTTACAAAAAATACATTAAAAAATTGTATAGACCGTTGTTTTGTTCAAAAATTTAGTTTATAATTATACTATATATTTTGCTTTGCTTTATTCGCATGTGATTTTTGCACAAAGAAGAATCCCGGTAATTGTGCATATATACGAATATTGGTTTATCCGATATTCGTCTCTTGATTAATCGGAGCGTTTGTGTTATAATGTATGCAGTATAACCTGCTGAATTCAGCTTCTTTGCCGCTCTGTTTTCGGCAAACACTGAGCACCGCTTTTTCAAGGCAGTTCGCCGGTTGCTTTTTTAATAAAGGAAGCAACAAATCCGGGTTCCGATATGTCCCTTGCCTGACGTCGGATTCGGTTCAATATTTTATGCAAGTCCCCGGAATTTGTGAGAGCGACGGCTTGCGGCGGCAGCTTTATTTTCTGACGGAAGTCGGAAGTGGGCTGTTTTGCTGTCTTCAAGCCTACATGGCAGATTTGCGGGATTTGACAGCGCTTTTGGGAGTGCTGTCAAAAAAACTTTCTTTTTCACGAGGAGGAAACAATCCATTATGATGAAGCGTATTCTTGCTTTATTGCTGTGTCTTGTCACTGTACTCGCCGTCTTTGCGGGCTGCGCGGGAGATGACGGCAACACCGAAGAAGACAGAGGACAATATCTCACAATGTATCTGACCGACAACTTGTACGATCTTGACCCGGCTAACGCTTATTACAACGAATCTACAATCAATGTCATAAGCCTAATGTTCGACACTCTTTTCACTCTCAATGACAACGGCAAGGTTAAGAAATCCCTTGTCAAGAAATACACGATCGAAGAAGACCCCAACGCGGATGAGTACACTATGTATCTTGAGCTTGCCGAAACATACTGGTCGGACAACACTCTGATTTCGGCAAACGATGTTGTGTACGCATGGAAAAGAATACTTGACGTCGAATCTTCATACGAAGCGGCGGCGCTTCTCTTTGATATAAAGAACGCGAGGGACGCGAAAGAAGGAGAATGCTCGATAGACGACGTTGCGATTTTTGCGGAGGACACCAATCTTCTTTCAATTCAGTTTGAAGGACCTATCGACTATGACCACTTCATTCTCAATCTCACAAGTCTCGCGCTCGCTCCGCTAAGAGAAGACATTGCCGGAAAAGGTTCCGACTGGGCTAAAAAACCCGCAACAATGGTAACAAGCGGACCTTTCAAACTTTCCAGAATTAATTTTTCCGAGAATTCGGGCACAATATACAGCGATATAAATTACGACGAATCCGTTAAAGTCGGAGAAGATGCACAGGGAAATCCGATTAATGAATATCTGCCCGCGACCGAGCCCTCCAATTTCCGTGAACAGCTTATAAACAGCTTTGTACTTGAAAGAAACTCGTATTATTACAGAAACAGCGAGGAAGAGGAAGCTCTCGACAAATCCGTCACACCTTATCAGATAATTGTAGACTGCTCAATGTCCGATGAAGACATCAAAGAGGCATACGAGCAAGGGACTATTCTTTATATAGGCGATGTTCCGCTTTCGCTTCGCAATGAACTGAGCGATGTGGCGGTTGTGGAAGATTCGCTTTCCACGCACACATATTTCCTCAATGAAAACGCATACATTGACGACGGCACGGAAACCGGGTCTCAGCTTTTTGCAAACAAATCCGTAAGACAGGCGCTTTCCATGGCAATAGACCGTGAGGCTATAGCGACTTCTGTGGTATACGCCAGAGCCGCTACCGGACTTGTTCCCTACGGAGTATTTGAAGCGGATTCCGCGAAATCCACTTTCCGCGAGAAATGCACCACAAATTATGAGAATCTTACAACAAATGTTGATCAGGCAAGAGCTCTCCTTTCGGAGGCGGGTATAGACGCGTCAAAGTATTCTTTCTCAATCACGGTCGCAACTTACGATGAAGTTCACTGTCTTATTGCCGAAGCCGTGGCGGAAGCATGGAATTCACTCGGCTTTAACGTTACGGTCAACAAGAGAGGAACCATTCCGAATAACGACTATTATAAATATACGGAGTCCGTACCTACGGATATCTGCGACGACCTTTATGTAGAGGATCTGAAAAACGGAACATATGAAGTTATCGCGCTTGATTACTGCGCAATGTCGGTAGATCCCTTCTCTGTTCTCGCTCCGTTTGCCAAAGCTTTCTCCGGTCAGGGCATGGACATGACCGACCCTGAAAACTACCAGCTCACTCCTCATGCCACAGGTTATGACTCTGAGGAATACAACAATCTGATGGAAACCATCTTCGCCGAGAAAAATATCGCCGCAAGAGCAGACAACTACCGTCAGGCAGAGGCAATTCTGATGGAAGATATGCCTGTAATTCCGATTATTTTCAATCAAAGCGGGTATGTTGTAAGTGACCAGCTCAAGATGGGCAACAACTTCCTCTTCTGGACCACAAGAAGCTGCTACTACTATACAAATATCTTTACAAAGGCTTCCGTAAAGGGATATGAGGATTACCTTGTAACCTGTGAATCCTTCCTCGCGTCCAAATACGACACTTTCAAAACCAACCCCCTGTCCTACTTCAGCAATTTTGTAAATGAAGAGACAAGGCAGCCAATGACATATGAGGAATTTAAGGGAGAATCCTCAACTTACTCATACTTATTCCCTCAAAGTTAAATATACAGATAATATTTTATAAAAAACTTCCGTGCAAATGCGCGGAAGTTTTTTACTTTAAATTTGATTAAAAATATGGACATTCGGGCAATATTGTGATATAATGTATACAGTGAAAAAATTTCGGTTTTACTCTTTAATAAAATTACGATACATTACAGAATATAAAAATCAAACCAAAAAATAATAAGTAAGAATTTTAAACAAGGAGAACAGGCATTGGAGATTATTAATCTATTTCCGGGATCATGGTGTTCAAACTGTTATATAATTTCCGACAACGGTCACGCGGCGGTAATCGACCCCAGCGCATCCGCCAAAGGTATACTTGATTATATAAAAAATCACGGTCTTCAGCTTGACTTTATAATTATTACTCACGGGCACTTCGATCACATAATGTCCTTGGACACGTTAAGAAACGCGGCAAATATTCCGGCATACATACATGAATATGACAACGAGTTGCTCGGAGACGGAGAAAAAAACGCCTTCAAAACTTTCTTCGGCAAAGACCGAGCTTTTGCTCCCGCGGACAAATTGCTGAGTGACAAGGACAAGCTTGCTCTCGGCAACGCCGAACTTGAAATAATGCTTACTCCGGGGCACACAAAAGGGTCTGTATGTATTATAACTCCAGATTTTTTTGTAACCGGAGACACGTTGTTCGCAAATTCATACGGCAGATGCGACCTGTACGGTGGAAGTATTTCGGCAATGCGCGAATCACTTAAAAAGCTTCGGGACTTTGATAAAAATCTTCCCATCTATCCCGGACACGGTGAGTCCGCGAAACTGGGGCACGCGCTTGACAATGCCGCATACCTGTAAAATCAAGGATAAAAGTTTGAAAATAAATTTTCAAAGCGTGACTTCACGCTGGCCTTATCGTGACTTCGACGCCAAAAGCACGGCGTCGATTTGCCAAGGGTAAACCGTACAAAACACTGATTTGGCGTAAGAAAGGAATGGTCATAAAAATGGACTATAAATACTTATCGGAAATTCTTTTTCCCAACATAAAAAAGACTCCCGAAGACATTGAAAAGCAATATCCCCCGAGAGAATTGCCCCAGGACGCGAAAGTTACGAGATTTGCGCCGAGCCCTACGGGATTTGTGCACTTCGGAGGATTATTCCCTTCTATGGCGGCGGAAAGACTCGCTCACCAAAGCGGAGGCGTTTTTTATCTTAGAATAGAAGACACAGACGCAAAGCGGGAAGTCCCGGGCGCCGCGGAAGCTCTTATAAAAACATTGGCGACATACTCTATTGAGTTTGACGAAGGCGCTGTTCTCAATGAAAGCGGCAAAATTGCCGACAAAGGTATTTACGGTCCGTACAGACAAAGCCAAAGAGCCGAAATTTATCAGGTTTACGCGAAAAAACTTGTAAGCGAGGGAAAGGCATATCCGTGTTTTTCTACCGAGGAAGAGCTTGAACTGATACATCAGACAGACAAAAAAACAGAGCTGAAAAACACTGACTGGCTGTCGGAAGCCGAGGCAAAAAAGGAAGATATGCTCAAAGCCCGCAATATAACTCTCGAAGAAGCCGAGGCACACATAAAGGCAAATCATCCCTTTGTACTGAGAATATTAGCGAACGCCGACCCCGACAAAAAAGTAAAATTTACGGACCTTATAAAGGGCACTGTGGAATTTCCCGAAAACGATGAAGATTTCGTGCTGCTGAAATCGGACGGTATTCCGACATACCACTTTGCCCACGCGATAGACGACCATCTTATGGGTACAACTCACGTAATCAGAGGAGAGGAATGGCTGCCGAGCCTGCCCAAGCATCTTCAGCTTTTTGAATATCTCGGCTTCAAACCCCCGAAATATATGCATATAGCCCAGATTATGAAGCTGGACGAAAACGGAAACAAAAAGAAACTTTCCAAACGGGACATGGGCGCCAATATGGACGATTACACGAAAATGGGCTATGCTCCCGAAGCGGTCTGCGAATACATAATGACGCTCCTCAACTCAAACTATGAGGAATGGCATATGCAGAATCCGGACAAAAGCTACAAAGAATTTCCGTTCAGTATAAAAAAGATGTCGGTATCGGGGTGCCTGTTTGACTTTAACAAGCTCAACGACGTCTCAAAAAACGTAATATCAAGAATGGACGCCGAGTACGTTACGCAAAAAGTAACAGAATGGGCGTTGAAATATGACGCGGAATTCGGCAAGATTCTGAACAGTGACAAAGCATACGCGCAAAAGATATTCGCCATAGGCAGAGGCGGAAAAAAGCCGAGGAAAGATCTGGCGACATGGGCGGACGCAAAGCCGTATATGGGCTTTTTCTATGATGAATATTTTGATTATGAAGATGTTTACCCTACAGGCGCCGACAAAAACGATATTATTGCCACGCTTGAGAAATTCAAGGCTTCTTATAATGAGCAGGACGACATGAACGAGTGGTTTGAAAAAATCAAAAAAATTTCGGACGCCCTCGGATATGCCTCTGACATGAAGGCATACAAAAACACTCCTGACGCCTTCAAGGGAAATGTGGCGGATATAAGCATGTTTATCCGCGTGGCAATTACGGGAAAGCTGAACGCTCCCGACCTTTACACCGTCATGCAGATAATGGGACGCGAACGCTGTATGAAAAGAATAGATATGATGATTGATAAGCTAAAAAATTCGGAAATCTGAAAGGATATTTAAAAGGATATTTGTATGTCTGAAAACAGTTCAAATTTTATATACGATATAATTGACGAGGATTTAGAGCAAAACCCGGACCTTAAAATTCACACACGGTTTCCCCCGGAGCCCAACGGATATCTTCACATCGGTTCCGCAAAGGCGATAATGATAAACTATGACACGGCAAAAAAATATAACGGAAAATTCAATCTTCGTTACGATGACACAAATCCCGCGAAAGAAGACAATGAATATGTCGAGTCAATACACGAAGATTTGGTCTGGCTCATCGGAGAGGAACCGAGCGGCGGTATTTTTTACGGGTCCGACTATTTTGACAAATGCTATGAATACGCCGTAAAGCTCATCAAAGCCGGGAAAGCTTACGTCTGCGACCTTTCCGCCGAACAGATGAAAGAATACAGAGGTACGCTTACAACCCCCGGTAAAAACTCTCCGTACAGAGACAGAAGCGTTGAAGAAAACCTCGATTTGTTTGAGAGAATGAAAAACGGAGAATTCCCGGACGGGTCCCACACTCTTCGCGCGAAAATAGACATGAGCTCTCCTAATATAAACATGAGAGACCCCGCTATATACAGAATAGTACACACCTCGCATCACCGTCAGGGCGACAAGTGGTGCATATATCCGCTTTACGACTTCGCTCACCCGATTCAGGACGCGACAGAATCAATAACGCATTCGTTATGCTCTCTGGAATTTGAGAATCACCGTCCGCTCTATGACTGGGTGGTTGAAAATATCGGTTTTGACCCCCGCCCCAAACAGAGAGAATTCGCGCGGCTCAATGTGACCAATACCGTTATGTCCAAGCGTTATCTGAGATATCTTGTCGAGAACAATATGGTTGACGGTTGGGACGACCCGCGACTGCCCACTCTCTGCGCGCTGAGAAGAAGAGGCTATACTCCAACGTCAATTATGAAGTTTGTACGGGACGCCGGCATATCAAAATCCGACAACCTGGTTTCAATAAATCAGCTTGAGGCATGTATACGAGACGAACTCAACGACAAAGCCCGGCGGCGCATATGTGTGGCTAATCCCATTAAAGTTATAATTACCAACTACCCCGAAGACCGTGAGGAAATTTTTGAGCTTCCGAACCATCCGCAGCACCCGGAAATGGGCACCCGTCAGGTCAGGTTTACAAGAGAACTGTATATAGACGCGGATGATTTTGCCCTTGTCCCTCCCCCGAAGTTTTTCAGAATGAAACCCGGCGGTGAAGTAAGACTTATGGGCTCATATATAGTAAAATGCGAAAATGTTCTGCAAAACGATGACGGAAGCATACGTGAAATTCACTGCAAAGCAGACCTTGAGACAAGAAACAACACCCCCGCGGACGGCAGAAAAATCAAAGGCACCATTCACTGGCTCAGCGCCAAATATGCCGAGGACATTACTCTGAAGCTGTACGACAAACTGTTTACGATTGAAAACGTAGGAGACATTCCCGAAGGCAAGACCTACAACGATTATCTGAATCCCGACTCCCTCATTACAATTGAGCACGCAAAAGCCGAAATCTCGGTGTCAGACGCCAAACCGTCGGAAAAATTCCAGTTTGTCAGAATGGGATATTTCTGCAAGGACACAAAATATGAAAACACTTTCAACCGGGTAGTCAGTCTTAAGGAAAGCTTTTCCTCCAGATAATCTGAACAGGAAAAAATCAGCGTGAAATGTCAGGTAACATAAAACCTGAGTTCAGCTTGTTTCACACAAAAATTATTTGAGCCGCCAAAGGCGGCATGGGAGATTAATATGCTTGATTTTATCAAAGAAAATTTCGCCTTATCGATTCTGATAATTTATTTAATTATTATATCAATATTATCGGTTATTATCTGCATATACGACAAGGTCATATCGAAGAAAAACGATGTGCGCCTGAGAATACCGGAAAAAACCCTGCTCATACTTTCCGCACTGGGCGGCTCTGTCGCCATGTACATATGTATGCACATAATCCGCCACAAAACAAAGCATTTCAAATTCATGGTGGGCATTCCGATAATCATTATTATTCAGGTTATCATAATTTTCCTGCTCTTCCACTTCAATATTTTCTGATTTATGAAAAATATATAACTAATCGACTCTATCATAAAATATTTTTGAAAATATTGACACTTGCAAAAAAAACATACTGATGATATAATTTATATATACCATATAACAAAATGCCATGATGAAGTAAGCTTTTCCCGTAAAGCATATTACAGAGAGCCCCCTGCGCTGAGATGGGGACATATGTGAGGAAAACGCATTTCGCTTCGGAGCAGACCCGGTAAAAGCATTGCCGTGTAGCCGGGTACGGTCAGACACCGTTAGCTGTCTTTGAGGTAATAAGACCTGTATGAACTTATATGAAGATTGCCTTGAAAAAGTGCCGGTCCCAAAAAACCGGAATGTGGGTGGTACCGCGGATTCTTTATTCCGTCCCGATTATAATAATCGGGACGTTTTTTATTTTTATACCGAAACAGATAAAAAACATTCTTGCAAATTACTCCGCAGCGTGGAAAACAAACGAAAGGATTAAAATATTATGAAAGAAAAACTGAACAGCATAAGGCAGAACGCGTTGGAGCAGATAAATCAAAGCGACACCGACAACGCAAAACTCGAAGAAATACGTGTAAAATATCTCGGAAAAAAAGGAGAACTTACCGCCGTGCTCAGAGGCATGGGGCAGCTGACGCCTGAAGAACGTCCGGTTATCGGTCAGACAGCCAACGAGGTAAGAGAAGATATTGAAAAAGCCATAGCCGAAAAAAAGCAGTCCCTTGCCGCCGCGGCGCTTGAATTAAAACTTAAGGATGAAAAGCTCGACGTGACCGTGCCGGGCAAAAAAAGCAAAATCGGACATATTCACCCGCTCACACTTGTACAGCGTGAACTTGAGGACGTTTTTATAGGAATGGGATTTTCAATTGCCGAAGGACCGGAGGTAGAGTACGACTATTATAACTTCCAGGCTCTTAATATTCCGGAAAA
>CASEEB010000311.1 GCA_949286815.1 uncultured Eubacteriales bacterium
GTAGGGTTAATGTATGTTTGGTTTTATCAGACACCAAAAAGACCGGGCAGAATATGCAGCGGAAGAAGCGCTGATTATGTTGAAATTATGGTAAATACAGAATACCCGTCCGACATTTTTAATTTGTCGGACGGGTATTGATTTTTATATGCGGAAAACGGGGAAGATCTATTTAAATATCCTGAAATAATTCGGTACAGATGGTATGTCATGTGTAGGTGGTCATGCAATATTATCCGGCACAGAAGCAATACCTATGAATTTTGAAAAAAGACTTAAACTTATTGCCAGAGCTTAAGTATTTTTTTCTGATTTCTTTCAACGCTGTCGACAAATTCCCTAGACAAATTGCCTTTTTTAAGTCTGATTGTCGCTTCATCAAAGTTTGGATTTCTGTCGGTTATATTATGAGCATCGCTTCCCAGAACAAAATCAGCCCCCTGTCCGGCGAGTTTTTCGACGGCTTTTCTGATTTTCATGGAAGAAAGAGAGTCGTTGTTTATCTGATAAATGAAATTTTCATCAAGCAATTTCATCCATTTTTGCTTTGGATAACTGTCTATCACCCTGTCCAGATGGGCTATCATAATTTTGAACCCGGTCACTGAAAATTCATACATGATATCGTCTATCCAGTCTTCATATATTCCCGGCATTTCAAGCATTATGATGTTTGTCCCGTCCAGCTTCATGCCGGACAGATCCCACTTCATCATGTGATGTGACAGCGCGACTTCAGCCCCAAGGTGCAGTTTTGGCATACAGTCGGGCTCGTATACCGTCATGAGACGCTCAAAGGCCTCCTGTCTTAATTTCAAATACTCTTCGGGGGAATGTCTGCGGCCGTAAAAATGTGACGACAGCACGCTGTGCCTGACACCTTGCGAATATAAGGTTTTGAGCATTTGGGCGGACATTTGGGGGTCTTTGGAGCCGTCGTCTATTCCCGGCAGTACATGTGAGTGAAAATCAATATACTCCATATGTTTTTATCCTTCCGTTCTGTAATGCGGTATATTTATACAATTATCTGGTCAAATATAGTTCAGTATTTCCGATATGTCGTTGACCACCGGTAATTTTCTTGATATCAGTTTGTCGCCGGATTGATGACCTCCGGAAAAAAGTATGCAGTCGCATTCGGCCTCATGCGCGGATTCGGCGTCATGTATAGTGTCTCCGATAAACAGGGCTTTCGCGCAAGGATTATTTTTCCGCCAAGCGCGGGCAATCTCGGTCTTGCCGGCGGCGTGTATATTGTCCAGACCCATGACGGTTCCGAAAAAATGTCTTATCTTGAATTTTGCAAGCTGATTTTCAAGCATCTTTTCGTCGCCGGCGGAAATAATGTCCTGAGTAATTCCTTTTTTGCTTATTGAAAACAGTGTTTCATATAAATTTTCGGTAAGCTTTGCGCGGGAAAAATTTTTTTCATATAAATTTATCCATGTTTTTGCTAATTCCTCGTACGGTTCTTTTGAAAAATCAAAACCGAGCCGTCTGTAATAATCAATTACCGGAAAATCAAAAATACGCCGATAAGCCTCAATGTCCGAAATTGTTTCCAGTTTTCTCTGAGAAAGCATTTCATTCACACTGTCAATGCAGATTTGCATATCCGAAAGTATAGTTCCGTTGAAGTCCCAGATTACATGGGTATAGTTCATTTTAAACTCCGTTATCTTTTTTTACACTGATTTTTTTAAATCCGCAAAAAACCTCTGTCAGAATCATTCCGACAGAGGTTTTGATTTTTAACCTTTAATGAAATTTATCCGACCATACTTAATCGACTTAAGCGGCAGGTAAATATCCATAAGTGGTCAACCAGTTATAATATACGGTGTAGGGAGACTCACCGCTTGTATCCTCTCCGCCCTCTGCACTACTCGGATCATACGCGTTATTGCAGTATTTATTCAGGTTAACTACAACCGGGTCATCAAAGCCGGGGAAAATAATCGTGGGATTTCTTGAAGGTCTGAGAGAATCTGCGAGTCCGTCGGTCGTCGTGTTGACAAGCGCGTCAAGCTCCTCATAGGTCTGGCACGCGTTTATTTTTTCCAAAGTCTGTTGTGACAAAATGTTAACATTTTCTATAAGGCCGTTGTCAAGTTGTCCGTCGCTTTCGGCGAGAATATTGTCAAAGCTGAAACCGAGCAGAGGATTTATAAGCGCTTCGTTGTTCTGAAGCTTGGCGATTTCCCAATAATTAGAGGGAAGACCTTCCTCGGGATACGCTATAAAACAGTTGCCGGTTTTTTCTATATCCATCATATAGTCGTTGTTAAGTCTGTGAAGTACGCCTTCTTCATTAATTTCATAATGCGTGCCTTCGATACCGTACTGAAGGAGATTGCGCAGCTCAGCATTGGTATTGAGCGCGGTGATTATCTTCATGCTTCCGGAGAGATGGGAGGACAGACCATATACGCCGAACATGTTGCCGTAAAGGTCCTGCTCGTCCGCTTCGGGATATTCAACCACTATGCCGTAATATTGTTTTCCGGTTTGCTCGTCGGTATATACGCCTTTATTTTCTTCAATAGTCTGTTTGATCGTGTAGTCGCCGGTCATAAATGAAATGGCGGCTGTCTGTCCTTCCGTGACTTCACCGTAATAGCCGTTGTATTTATATTCCATCAATTGCATAAATATTTCTCTGTATTCGGGAAGCGTAAACAGACTGTCGAAAGAAAGCACCATGTCGCCGCGGTTTCTGTATTCGGGACCCTGGTAAACCGCGCCGCATATATTGAATATGTTATCGGTGTTGTATGTATATCTGTATTCGGTTACGGGATTTCCGTCCTCGTCAATGTCGTCGCCTTGGTATTTTTCAGCATTAAGCGTCCAATACCAAACGAACAGATTCATACATTCCTCAAATGTCGCGTCTATCGGAACGACATCGGATTCAAGTTTCTTGACATCCGCAAGGAAGTCCGCGCAGTCAAGAAGATCGGTTATATCGCTGTAATTGTAATAATACTTGTCAAAAAGCTCTTTGTCAAGCATCATATACTTGTATTCGCCGATAGCCACGTTGTTCGGAATGGCGTATGTGGTTCCGTCCACCATTACGCCTCCCAGAAGCGACGCGGAGATAACGTCGTTTAATTTTTTGGACGAGCCGCTGAGCTCTTCATCGAGCGGCGCCAGCCATTCTTTTTCTATGTAGTCAAGGTATCTTTCGTATCCGGACAAGTAAATGATATCAACCTGATACGGTTCGGTGTCCGGGTATTTAAGCTCGGCGATACCGTAATCGTTGATAATCGTCTCTTCTTCGACTTCTCCGGTTTCCTCTTCCTCGTCGCTGCCCCAGTCTCTGAATCTCTCGTATTCGGGATGGTCTTTGTAAAACTGGTTTGTTATTGCGACTTCATCGGTGATTCCCTGAGCCTGAGCGTCTCTGATCGCCTGCCTGAGCGCTCTTTGAACTTCCTCATACAGCTCCTGCTCCTCCACAGACATGTTTATGGATTCCTCAAGCGCCTGGTAATACTCGTCTTCCGTGTAGAACTGAATATCGACATTTATTTTATATTTTGACTTGGTAATTTTGGTGAACGCCTCTTCCACGGCATTCATAGCTTCCTCGGTTGTCCTTTCATCAGTAATGACCCACATCGTTACGGTCTGAGCGCCTTCGACTTCGGCAGGTTCGATTTCATCGTCTTCACCGTTTGAATTTGAACAACCGGCAAGAAGAACAGACAAAACCATGACAACGCCGAGGGTCATACACAACAGCCTTTTCTTCATAGGTATCCTCCTTTTGATATCAATCCGGGAGCAACCGAAAAAAATGATTGGCACCGGATTTTAATGCTATACTATTTTACAACAAAAATTCCTTTTTGTCAAGCCTGTTTTTTTGAACCGGAATTTACTCAATCGTCACATATCGCGCGGTGTTCACTTTGCTGTCACCCTGACTCATCATTATTTACAAACTCAAATCGGAAAAATTGTGCATAAAGCATATAGGATTGTGTGTTTTACACATTTTTGAAACTTAAAATTTGTAATATTCAGCCCAAAAATATTTACAATTTATCAATCCAGAAATCCTTTGAGATGTCTTGCTCTGCTGGGATGGCGAAGCTTACGCAGGGCTTTGGCTTCGATCTGGCGTATGCGCTCCCTTGTGATGTCAAACTCTTTACCCACTTCTTCAAGAGTTCTGGTTCTTCCGTCATAAAGACCGAATCTGAGCTTAATTACATGTTCCTCTCTCGGAGTTAGAGTATGGAGCTCTCTCTCGATGACTTCTCTGAGAATGGTTGACGCGGCGGCGTCCGCGGGCGCGGGAGTGTCGTCGTCCGGGATAAAGTCTCCGAGATGGCTGTCTTCTTCTTCGCCTATAGGGGTTTCAAGCGAAACCGGGTCTTGGGATATTTTAAGAATTTCTCTTACCTTGTCCGCGCTCATACCGATTTTTTCGCCGATTTCTTCCGCGGTAGGTTCTCTGCCCAGTTCCTGGAGCATCTGTCTTGAATACCTGGTGACCTTATGAATGGTTTCGACCATGTGTACGGGGATCCTGATTGTTCTCGCCTGATCCGCTATGGCTCTCGTTATAGCCTGACGTATCCACCATGTGGCGTATGTGGAAAATTTATATCCCTTTTGATAATCAAATTTTTCCACCGCTTTCATAAGTCCGAGGTTGCCCTCCTGAATAAGGTCAAGAAAAAACATTCCTCTTGCCAGATATCTTTTGGCGATACTTACAACAAGCCTGAGATTGGATTCCACGAGACGGTTCTTTGCGTCTTCGTCTCCTTTTGCCATTTTTTCGGCGAGGACTTTTTCCTCTTCGGAATCAAGCAGGGGAATCCTTCCTATCTCTTTTAAGTACTGCCTTACGGGATCGTCAATTGCGAATCCTTCCTGTTCGAGTATCCTCTCCATGTTTTCGCCGGTTCCGAATCTTGATACTTCATTCTGTATCTCTTCTATTTCGGAATTTGACAAATCGCCGGGGAAAGCTATGCCGTTGTCCTCAAGAGTTTCGTATAACTTGTCCATGCTGTCGATGTCATAATTCATTTCTTCAAGCGCTTCGTCAAGGTCTTCGTCCGACAGTCCGTTCTTTTTGCCTTTTTCAATCAGATCCTCGACTTTATTGATCTTTTCATCCGGCATTTCGTTTTTTTCTTCTGACATTATATGTTTTCCTTTCTGTTCCGTATAACCAAAGCTTCTTTGTTAAACGTCTTGATTTTATATGTCTGTGATTTTTATATGTTTCCGCAATTTTTTGCGCCGCGATAATCTTTCCTGAATTATTGTTTGTGATTTATAAAGAAATATTCATTAAAATCCCCCGATAATCGGATTCATATAATAAAAATGAAACAATTCAAGCAAATTTACACATTTGTGTTTTTGTCTTTAGCGGCTCTTTTGCTTTCAATTAATTTTTGTATTTCATTGATGCTGTCTTTGTTTTCCGAGGCGGCAGCTATGCTTTTTTCCTTTTTCAGAGCTTCTATACATTCCTCAAGTACATTACTGCCGTTTTCGGTGAGCATTTTCCGCTTTACTTCCATGCTTTGAATGCGTCCCATTTCATCAGGAGTGAAGAATTGTCCGAGCAGCGACATACTGAAGCTATCGTTTTTCTGACACTCAATTGTTTTTTCAAAGACCCTGCGGTTGAATTCCGATATAAAGTCTTCTCCGGAAATTTCGTATTTTCCTGTGATTACACCGGTCCGGTATTCTTCGTATATCAACAAAAGTCCGATGATGGTCTCCTCGGCGGCAACCGCTCTCCTGTTTATTGCGGTATACGTGTTTATCCTGTCTTTAATTCCCATGGCGTTCATTTTCGCTTCGCTGCTTTCCTTTTTTCGGAATATATTTATCTTTTTCTTCCTTGCTTTTTCGACATCGTTTTTCAATCCTTCCGCGCTTATGCGAAGCATCTGTGCCACGGACGATATATAAACGTCTCTTTCGACTTCGGACCAGATGTCCGAAATATATTCGCAGAATTCTTCCGCCGCCTTGACTTTATCCGACGGCTTTGATATATCGTATTTGGACAGAATCGTTTCCGATTTGAACTCAAATCCCGTGCGGCTTTTTGAAAGCAGGCGCCTGAATTCATCCGCACCGAACTTTTTTATATATTCGTCCGGGTCCTTCGCCCCCTCTATTTTGAGTATTTTGGCTTCAAGCCCGATATTTGAGAACATCTCCGTGGCTCTGTTAGCCGCTTTCTGCCCGGCACCGTCTGAGTCATAAGATATTATGACCTCTTTTGTGTATTTGGCCATTATTCTTGACTGTTCAGCCGTCAGAGCGGTCCCGAGTGTGGCGACCGCGTTTTCAAATCCCGCCGCGTGAAGCGCGATTACATCCATGTATCCCTCGCACAGAATCAACTGCTCGGAACAATGGCGTCTTGCGAAATTCAGCGCAAACAGATTTTTGCTCTTTTTAAACGCCGCCGTGTCCGATGAATTAAGGTATTTGGGTTTTGAGTCATCCATAACCCTGCCTCCGAAAGCGATAACATTGCCGGAGGTGTCTATTATCGGAAACATGATTCTGTTCCGGAAATAGTCGTATACTTTGCCGGTCTTTTGGCTTTTTCCGCACAGAAACGCCCTTACAAGCTCATCGTCTTTATACCCGAGACCTTTCATGTGTTCCGTAAGTCCCCGGAATCCGTCCGGAGCGAAGCCCAAACCGAAATGCTTTATGACCGCCTCGGACAGTTTTCTTTCTCTGACAAGGTAATCCATCCCGTTTTTCCCGATATTTGAATCGAAAAGACAGGCTCTGAAATATTTGGCGGCGGCAAGGTTCATTTCAAGGACTTTTTTGCGTTCCGAATTGGTTTTGTCGGTATCGTTGTCAAAAGAGAGCCGTAAACCGGTCCTGGCGGCAAGAAACTCAAGCGCCGGAATATATTCGAGATTTTCCGACTTCATGATGAAAGTGATCGCGTCCCCGCCCGCCCCGCATCCGAAGCAATAAAAGCTTTGTGAAGCCGGAAATACCGTGAACGACGGGGTTTTTTCACTGTGAAACGGGCAGAGCCCGTTGAAATTGGAGCCCGCGCGTTTCAGGTTTACATATGACGATATAAGATCAACGATATCGTTTCTTGATATTATGTCTTCGATTATTTCTCTCGGAATCGTCATTTTCCCCTCCATATTTTGGGAATAAACAACTCGCTGTAAAGGTCAATGGCGTATCTGTCGGTCATCCCGGAGACAAAATCGCAGACGCAGCGCTCAATCGGTTCATTCTCGGTGTTTTTGTAATAAAACTCGGGCATTTTATCGGGATGCGCCACAAAGTACTCGTAAAGCTTAATAAGCAGCTCCTTGGCTTTGCTGTCTTCGCTTTTTGCCTCTTTATTCAGATATACCCGTTCAAATAAAAAATTTCTCAGCTTTTCCGTGGCTTTCCCCACTTCCTCGGTCATCGCGATATAAGGCTTTTCCGTGCTGGCGTCAATTACGGAGGTTACCATTGTGTTTATCCTCTCGCTGTGACCGCGTCCCAGGACATCTATTATGTCGGAGGGTATATCGTCTACCGAGAGAATTCCCGCTCTGCAAGCGTCGTCAATGTCGTGATTTATGTAAGCTATTCTGTCCGCGAACTTTACGATTACGCCTTCAAGCGTGGAGGCAAGGTTCTTTCCGGTATGATTCACTATTCCGTCCCTGACTTCCCAGGTTAGATTCAGACCCTCGCCGTCGTTTTCCAGCTTTTCCACGACACGAAGACTTTGCCTGTAGTGAGTGAAATCGGGGGAATAGCACATCTGCAACGCGGATTCTCCCGCGTGACCGAAAGGAGTGTGTCCGAGGTCATGTCCCAACGCCGCCGCCTCGGTCAGGTCTTCGTTGAGCCTCAGAGCCCTTGCTATTATTCGGGCAACCTGAGTCACCTCAAGCGTGTGAGTAAGTCTTGTACGGTAGTGGTCTCCGACCGGAGCCAGAAATACCTGAGTTTTGTTCATCAGGCGTCGGAAAGACTGGGAGTGTATTATCCGGTCTCTGTCTCTCTGAAATTCCGTGCGGTTTTTGCACGGGATATACGGATGCTCTCTGCCGCGCGTATTGCATGTCAGAAAAGCGAAGCGTGACAGATTTTCTTTCTCTCTTTCGAGAAATACGTCACAGATATTTTTTTCGGACTTTTCGGATATATCTTTGTTACTTTTTTCTGTCATCAATTATAGATCCTTTCCGGACAAATATAAATTGCTGAACATAAATGCGCTTTAAGGGTTGTTAAACAATTCCCTTCAAAATATAATATACGCAAAAAAATCCGTAATTACTTTTAAATATTTCATTTTACTTCAAAAAATCAATTTTTTTCCTGAAATTTATCAGTCAACGACCATTTGACAGTTGCCGTATCCGAGTTCGATTGCTTTTTGACAGTTTTCGGAGTCCTCAGACCCGAAGACGAGACGAAGATTATATGTCTTTATAAAATAATCCATCTGTTCAAGCGTTTGTTCAAGCGCGCTTTTTTGTGATTCGCCGGTCTGATTTTCACCACTGTCCTGCGTGTTTTCCCCGCCGGTGTTGACGGATTGAATTCCGCGGAGATCAAGCGCGATATAGTCACATACTTTTTTCAGCTTGCCCACAAGGTAAATGCCGTCAAATGTTTTCTGCATGGTTTGAGAATCAATGAGTATGCCTACCTGCACGTCGGAAAGACCGTTTTTTATTTCGGATATAAACAGCGCCACATCGTCAATATTGTTCTCGTCAACCTCGATCCCCAGAAGAAGTATGTCGTCAACACCGTTTTCCGCGGCTTCCCGCGCAAGTGAGATCTCGTATGCTTTTTTTATCCTGGTTTGGCTGTCGGAATATTTGTTGAAAGCGTCCATATACATGTATCCGCAGAAATAGCCGCCGAGACTGTGTATATATTCCGTGTTTTGGGTCAGGCTTACATTTTCGTTCATATCATCCGAACCCATAAATCTACATACCTCCGATGCGTAGGCAAGGCTGTAGTCGGGGTATCTCAGACAAGCGGAAAAATCCGTGACCCCATTGGCCGCGTTGGCGGAAGCGTCCGAGCCGAGTCTGTAAGCGTACGCCAACACGCTTTTTGCTTCATTGTCCGTGAAATTGGGCAAACTTTCGGACACGTTGTATCTTGTATCCTCCGGAGTATAGTTGTCCGCTTTTTTTTTCAGAAAATTTCCGGTAATTACCGCCGCCACGGTCACTATTACGACGAATACAATAATACCTATTATGACGGGAATTTTTTGGGAACGGCGTATGCTTGCCGACGTCCTGCGCGCGAATCTGCTCTGTTTTTTTAAAGACATAAACAAAAACTACCTTTCCGCTTCGGGACTTTTTGCGTGTCGCGAAAATTATTCGATACGTGTAAGGTCCAGACTGTTGAAATACTCATTGGGAACAAAATCTATGGAATCCTTAAACGCTTTTACATATACGTTCAGAACCGCATTCTGATAATAGGAGAGAAGAGTAGGTCCTTCTTCGTAGACATAATCCTGTTCCTTGGGCAGTTTCATTATAACATAATATCCGTCGTCAGTCTCGACCACGTCGCTGACTCCGTATTCGTCAAGCGCGAACGCCGCATTTTCGTATTCGTCCCCCATCTGACCTTTTGTAAAATAGATTCCGTCAATTGTTGCGATTGAAAAGCCTTCGACAAAATCGGTTTTTCCGATGTAGCTTTTCATTTCTTCGTATCTTTCATTATCGTCTTCGATGTTCTTCAGCTCTTGTGCTATCTCGGTTGCCTCTGAAAGTTTCTGAGCGTTGGTCTCATCATCTCCGATTGTTTTTGACAGGTAAACGTGTATTGTTCTGGCATAGTCTTCGCTTGTGAGCACATAATCCAAAAATTCAAGATATGTCGAATCATTGTACTCTATATAAATTTTATTTTCGGACATCGTGTGAAGCGCTAATGATTCAAGAAAATCGACCTCGCAGAGAAACCTCAGCAGGCTGTCGGTGAGGTTGTTTTCTTTGAGAAATTCTTTGTATTGCTTCATACTTCCGCCAAAATCGTTCTCCACGATCTGCTCGATTTGCTCCTGCGCGTATTCTTCGGCTTCTTTCATATCGGTGTCGATATTAAGACTTTTGCAGGCGGCAAGCACAGCGTAATTGTTCTTCAGGTTGGAAATGACTTCTTCTTCAAAATCCTCCCTGTATTTTTCGCGCATGGCTTCGTCCTGCCATACATTTTCACCGTAATTTCTTTCATATGCCGACTGATACAGCAGGGAGATATATCTCAGTTCCTCGTATCTTACCTCAAAGCCGTCAATGCTACCCACTACCCTGAGTTCCTCCTCGGTACCCTTGATGGGCTTTGCTTTTCCCAGCTGATATACGAGAACGATTACAATGAAAACCACGAAACATACCACCGCCGCAGAAATTACGGAAATCGCGATAATTTTATTTCTCTTTTTCTTCTCGGGATTTTGTACGTTCTTTGCCGGCAAATCTTTTCTGCCGCGCTCGGGTTTGTCAGGTCTCTTGCCATTTTTATTGCGGGACATTGTATCTCCTTTCAATTGAAAAACATAAGTTTCAATTTATTGACATGTGTTATTCGGAATGTGTTTTAAAATGTAAATTCAAAATAATTATAACTCATCATTATGACGGGGATGTGAATTGAAATTACATTTTTCATGATAAATAAAATTTTTTTGCATTTTACATTGAAAAAGCCGTAAAATATGATATAATGGTATATATGCATACAGCGTGAAGAAATCAGATAGATGTTATTTTATTGGCTGTATGCCGCAGTTTTGCTCCGCAAAACTGTCCAGGGTTTTGTATACAGCGTGAGGAAATCGAATAAATATTATTTAACTTGCTGTATACGGCAGTTTTACTGACGTAAAACTGTCCAGGTTGTATCCTTAGCAAATTGTATACAGCGTGATTGCATACAGCGTAATCAAATCAAAAGAATAGTATTTTCCGACTGTATGCGGCAGTTTTACTGATGTAAAACTGTCCGGGTTATATCCTTGGCAAATTGTATACAGTGTGAAGTAATCACATAAATATTGTCACCCTGAAGTCAAAAGCGACAATTTTAGTCGGTTTGTCGAAAGTTTTGATCAAACTTTTTCAAAAGTTTGCCGGGTCAAGGGCGAGGAACCCTTGTCATCCTGTCATGACGTATATTTTGAAAGGTACCGCTATCTTAATTTGTTTTATGATGATTTTTACATAACAGCAAAAAGTTGATAAATAAATGAAAATATTTAAAATTTAAAATAACGGAGGTATTTTTACATGGAAGAGGTTTACAGCATACCGCTCTCTAAATTGGCAAACGAGTTTGGTCTGGAAAAAGTGGTTATCCCCGACAATTTTGAAAGTATACTTGTTCAGACGCCGGAGGTTATGCGCCCCGGTCTCGCGCTTACCGGCTTTTATGAAATTTTCGACGCGGAACGCCTGCATCTTATCGGAAACGCCGAGCATCGTTATCTCTCCGAACTGAGTGATGAGGAGCGAAGCGTAAAGATATATAACTTTATAAGCGCGCATCCCAATGCGGTAATTTACACCTCTGGGCTCCCGGTATTCGAGGAAATGGCGACAAACGCGCGCAAGTTCGGAGTTCCGATTCTGAGGACAAAAGAAAAGACAAGCCCTATAATGGCGTCGCTTATAAGTTCACTTAATACCTACCTCGCGCCGCGTATCACACGTCACGGAGTGCTTGTCGAGGTATACGGAGAGGGTCTTTTGCTGCTTGGAGACAGCGGAGTCGGAAAGAGCGAGACCGCCATTGAACTTGTGAAGAGAGGGCATAGGCTGATTGCGGACGACGCGGTCGAGATAAAACGGGTTTCCGCGAAAACGCTTGTGGGAAGCGCGCCCGAGATAATCCGGCACTATGTGGAACTCAGAGGGATTGGTATAGTTGACGTCCGCCGGCTCTTCGGAATGGGTGCGGTCAAGGAGACCGAAAAAATCGACCTTGTAATTAATCTTGAGCCTTGGGTGCAGGGGAAAATGTATGACCGATTGGGAATTGACGACCAGAATTTTGACATCCTCGGCATTAAAATCCCGGCAATTACCATTCCGGTTAAACCGGGGCGCAATCTGGCGATTATTCTTGAGATTGCCGCGATGAACAACAGACAGAAGAAAATGGGATACAATACCGCGGAGGAATTCAGCAAAAAACTGATGGGACAGATGGGTATCTGATATGACTTATGTTTGCTGCGGGAAACTTGACGCCTCTTTTTCGGTGCACGATACGGCTGAATACTTAAAAAACCTGTTTTGCAGCCGACAGACGGATAAATATATAGACAATATTCTTTCCCGTAAAAACCCGGACTCGATAAAGCAAAGTTTATGCGCGTTAAACGGGCTTGTATGGCTGCTCCGCGAAGCCGGAGTCTGCGAAAGCGGACTTATATTGAAGAGATCAGCCAATAATAAGCCGTATTTTGCAAATTCTGGGGTGCGGTTCAGTCTTTCTCACTCGGGAGATTATTTCGCCTGCGTGATTTCTTCGGCCGAAGTCGGAATAGACATTGAGACAAAGAAAGTGCCGCAAGACAAAGTCGAATTGATATCGAAAAGATTTTTTAAATCTGACGAACAGGCTTTTGTATCAAAGAATACCAAGAATTTTTTGAAGGTCTGGACAGCAAAAGAGGCTTATACAAAAATGCTTGACATAACCCTTGCGCAGGGGTTCGCGCAATGTGATTTTTTCGGCTCTGACAATTTTTTTCTTAACTTTGAATATGAGACTGCAACGGTTGCTCTTTGCACGTTTTTACGGGAAAGTGTAAATATATATGCTTTATAACATAGCGCGTATGTCCCCCGCCTCTTAAGCAGGGAGTTCATATTCGACTTTCAGCGCGTCAGTTTAATTTCCGGCTGAATTTCGGCGAGGCTGTCGCTCATATGTTCTTGTAGCAAGCGTTTCCGAGAATGTTTGTAAGCAGGCTACCGAATTTCTCGCTCCGCTTTATAAAAAGTGTACGGTTCATTCCGGCAGGGAGGTGTTTTTATGATTCTGTTGACCGCATTTAAAGGTGAAAGAAACTCTTCAAATATTCTTTTGGACATGATAAAATACGAATCTGAAAGCAAATTCACAAAAAAACTGCTTACAAACAGTTTTGAAGCGTGTGAAAGGGAATTTACGGGATATTTAATTGATTATGATCCGAAATATATTATTTCATTAGGCAGAAAACCTCGAATCCGCCGTCTTTGCATTGAACTTTTCGCCGTCAACGGAACAAGGCGCATTAAAACCGGCTTTGATGTTTTGAAGATGACGGACAGTCTTACGGAGCACGGAATTCGCTTCAAATTATCGGAGCGCCCGGGCAATTACCTGTGCAATTATGTGTATTATAAAGGCCTTGATTGTATTGAACAAACCAAGTCTGAATCAAAAATGGTATTTATTCACGTGCCGGACATGATATTTTTTCAGGATATATATTCGGTCGCTTTATGGCTGGATGATTTTTGCGAAGGATTGATATGAACTACAATTGGTCGAAATATGCACAAACTGTAAAAGCCTTGTGTTACAGCCGAAAACCGCGGCTTTACGATGTGTTTATGAAGCGGTTTTTCTACGTTTGATTTAAAATTCAACAAACGATTGAAAATTTTAAGATCGACTGCGATTCCGTTGCGTTTAGCGGTTGGCTTAGTCGTTGGTAGCCCGATACTGAATTCTGCGATATTTCGCGACAGCATATTTATTGATTAAGGTCACATGAAAACGGAATAGAGTTTATTCAAACCGACATCAAGCCCCTGCCTTTAGGAAAACAGAGCGCTTATTTCTTTGAACAATTTCGTTTAGCCCTATGAGTGCAGAGTAATTTGCGTATTTGAAAGAAATTTCGATTATATATTTTCCGTATAAAAACCACTTGCCGCCGTTACGGAGCAAGTGGTTTATTGTGCATTAAGACCGAGCGCAAATTTATAATTCGTCTGTTTTAAATCGTTGTTAAAAAGTCTGAGGTCGTAGCAAGGTTGGTTATTATATTTGAATTAACATTAATACAACTTAGAATCTGAAAGCTTTGTGAATCAGTCCTGTTTTTCCGCAAATACGATATTGGTTTTGAACAGGTCGCCGTCAATTTCTATTTTGAATATGCCGCCCTGGAGCTCCGTAAGGTTTTTGGCTATGGACAGTCCCAAGCCGCTGCCTTCGGTGTTTCTCGAGCTGTCGCCTCTGACGAACCTCTCGGTAAGCTCGTCGGCGGAAATGTTGAGCTGATATTTTGATACGTTTTTGAATGTGAGATTTACTTTGCCGTTGCTTTTTTCGGAGGAGATATATACTCTTGTGTGCTCCTGCGCGTATTTGCCGATGTTGCTTAAAAGATTGTCAAGCACACGCCACATGAGTCTTCCGTCACATTCTATATATGCGCTTTCTTCGCTGTATGACAAAACCAGCTCTATTTGTTTTTCCTTTAACTTATCCTCGTATTCTCCGGCAGCCTGTGACAGCAACAGGTTTATGTCGATTTTTTCCTTGTTGACGGTTATATTTCCGGTTGAAGCCTTTGAGGCCTCGACTAAGTCTTCGGTCAGTTTTTTCAGCCTGTATGCCTGGCGGTCGATTATATCAATATATTCTTTCGCCGTGGGCGAATTTATTTCCTCTTTTTTCAGGAGGTCTATATAGTTAATTATGCAGGTCAGAGGGGTTTTTATGTCGTGGGAAACATTGGTTATCAGTTCTGTTTTCATTCTTTCGCTCTTGGTTTGCTCCGCCACCGCGTTTGACAGCCCTTCTCCTATGTGATTAAAGTTCTCCGCGATGTCTTTCATGTCGAAATGAAGGTT
>CASEEB010000312.1 GCA_949286815.1 uncultured Eubacteriales bacterium
TAATTCAAATGATAATTTGGTTTCCGCAAAAGAGAATAACGACTCAATAAACTTTATTATTAACGGCAAAAAAGTTTTGTCAGAAATCGCTTCTTCATACACTGTAGGTTTAAGCATTAACGAAAAAGATAAAATTTACGGTCTGGGTATTCACCAAGGCAAACCGCTTAACCGAAGAAATAATGTTTTTCAAATGCTGCAAATCAATGCAAAAACTACGGCAGTGCCGTGTTTGGTTTCTACGGGAGGATACGCTTTATTGTTTGATACCTGCGCGTATATGAGTATCGGTATAGATAAAATCTGCTCTAACCAATATTCTGCAGATTTTGACACAGATGAGCTTATGCCGAATCAAATTCATATATACGCCGATGATTCAGAAATTTTCACTTATTACGTGATACTCGCGGATACCATTGACGGTCAGATTGACGGATACCGGAAACTGACCGGCAAATGTTCCATGCTGCCAAAATGGGCGTACGGTTTTTTTCAGAGCAGAGAGCATTATAAAACGCAGAATGAAATTCTGAACATTGCCAAGGAATTCAGAAGACGCAATATTCCAATAGACTGTATAGTCCAAGACTGGAACTATTGGGGAGAATTAGGATGGAATGCTTTAAAATGGGACAAAAACAAATATCCGGATCCGAAGGCAATGATAGACGAAATACACAAACTGAATATGAAATTCATGATTTCGGTGTGGCCGAGTTTCGGTCCCGGCACAGATATATGCAAAGAACTGGAAAAGTGCGGCGGAATTTTGGAAAAAAAAGATCGCAGCGGAGAAAGCTGGGGCAGAGTTCATGATCCTTTAAACCAAAAAGGGTTCGATAAAATATGGGAGTACATGTACAAAAATTTATTTTCGGCAGGTGTTGACGGCTGGTGGTTAGATTCAACTGAACCGGGATTTGATTCAGACAGTTCAATAAACCTATTGGAATGCAGTCCCTGTGCAAAAGGCAGCAACAGCAGATATCTTAACTGTTACGGACTCAACTGCTGCCGGAATGTATACCGCAATCAGCGTAAAACCACAAATGACAAACGTGTTTATATTTTGACGCGGAGCGGTTACGCGGGTATACAGGCTTACGGTTCATCTAACTGGACAGGCGATATAAAAGCCGACTGGACAGTATTTAAAAATCAGATATCCGCCCTTCTTAGCTGCGGAATGTCGGGAATTCCGTATTCTACGACTGATATCGGGGCATTTTTCGCAGAATACGAAAACGGAATTGAAAATGAAGAATACAGAGAATTATATACCCGATGGTTTTGGTTTGGCGCTTTCAGCCCGTTATTCCGCTCTCACGGAACCTGTGTGCCGAGGGAAATGTGGTTTTTCGGAGAAAGCGGAACAGAATATTACGATTCCCAGCTCAGAGCAGACAAATTGAGATATCAACTGATGCCGTACATTTATTCGTATGCATTCAAAGTATACAGTGAAAATAAAACCTTAATGCGCGCTTTGGTTATGGATTACAGTTTTGATGAAAAAGTACACTCAATCTGCGACAGCTATATGTTCGGCGACAGTCTGCTGATAAAGATAATAACAGATTATAAATGCCGCTCATCAGATGTTTATCTTCCGAAAGGCAATCAATGGATAGACTTTTTTACCGGAGAAAGATATGACGGCGGGCATACGGTTTCAGTAAGTGCCCCTATTTCACAAATACCTATTTTTATCAAAGCCGGAAGCATTATCCCTGTCTGCGAATGTGAAAACAGCACTGCACTTCAGGACGAATCCCGAATAAAGCTTTATGTTTACAGCGGCAGCGACTGCGAAACCTTTTACTACCGCGACGAAGGAGATAATTACAGCTATGAAAGCGGAAATTATATAAAAATTCCATTATATTGGAAAGAAAAAGAAAAAAAGCTGATTTTAGACTGTCCAAGCAATAATGCCGTCGGATTTGATGTGAATATGACCTTTGAATTGTATTTAAATAATGACTATATATCTGCATCCGATTATAACGGTAAAAAAATAG
This sequence comes from uncultured Eubacteriales bacterium, assembly GCA_949286815.1. GTDB lineage: Bacteria > Bacillota > Clostridia > Oscillospirales > CAG-272 > SVTX01. The sequence continues at coordinate 2,025 of CASEEB010000312.1, forward strand.
AAGTTTTTTTTAATAAGTAAATTAGATGTTATAAATTTCATTTTACTTACTGTTTATCAATTCGCAAATTCAATAAGGCTTGCCGCGGCAACGGTTGGCAACAAACACTAACCTTTCTTTCAGCATGGAATACAATTCCCCGCTTGATGTAAAAATGGGACCCACAGTTAAGACGGCGGGGAGAAAACATTTTGCCTACAATAATTAAAAAAGCGATTCCGATTAAATTTATAATAAAAAACGGCAGCGCTTTTACTTTTGCGGACCGGGCATTCAAACCGAAAAAAATCCGCGCCCTTTACCCCATAAAAATTCATAGTTTTAACTGTCTTTATTGTCTTTTTTAAGGCTGGAATTTTTATAGACTCCGGTTGTGAAAGCATTTTCTGTATCAGGTGTTTTCTGCACCTCATAAGTGCCGTAC
>CASEEB010000313.1 GCA_949286815.1 uncultured Eubacteriales bacterium
AAATTTGTCAATAGTATATTTTTACAAATATCTTGTTTTCAAAAAAACAGTTTTTGTAAATTTTACACCGTGTGAAACAATTATGCCACCAGCACTACCGAAACCGATATATCATCAGGAGCTCTGCCCTGAGGATTATTGTCTCTGGCCGCCTTCAATATTTTGTCTCTCATCCTGTCCGTCCATTCTCCCCCGATACCGGAAAGCTGGGTCTTCTCGGGAAGTTCAACCTCATTGAGAATATCTACAAGCCACGGACAATCCTCGCTGTCCGGACAGCATCCGTCGCTTATCATAATCACAAGGTCGCCCTGCTTCATATCAAACTTTGTAATCCTCGCGTCGGGATTTTCAATTATTCCCATAGGCATAGTCCTCGAATTTACCTTGTAAACGGTTCCCTTTCTCAATATATATGTGGGAGCCGCTCCGCTTTTTATAAAGGACGCCGCTCCGCTCATAAGATCAAGCTCCATCAAATCCACCGTAACCGAACATTCCCTGCCGCTGCTGCTGTTTTCCGAGCGAAGAAAGTTGTTGAGCATTCTCAGGGTGATATCCGCGCGGTTTCCCGCCGAAAGCATTTTTTCAATAAACATCGCGCTCACACCGGAATTGAATGCCGCCTGCGCTCCGCTACCCATTCCGTCGCTCAGCAGAGAATAAAAATACAAATTATCTGTTAAAAACGCGTCTGTGGTATCTCCGCAGCTGTTATCGGCTTTTTCATTTTCCGACTCGTCAAACGGGTCCAGCAAAATCTGCTCGGACATGTCCTTTGCGGGCATTTCCTGACACGCCGCGATCCTTCCGTGCGAGCATATAGCCCGAAATCCCGGTCTTGAACCGAAAAGCATCAGAGTTCCGTCGCTTCCCACCTCAAAAACGGGACCCGTCATTCTGACCCCCACAATATCGCTTATCCTGCGGCATATTTCCCCGCCCTTGCTGCTGTCGGTATCGTCCTTGAGACTTACCCCTTTTATTATCACACGGCGAAACCTTTTGCCGCAAACGACCACTCCCTTAATATCAAATCCTATTTTCGTAAGATACTCGTACACCCTGCCGCCCGCTTCGGTATCACACTCGTATTCATCCTTTTCACTCTCAAGCGCGTCTTTGAGAATAGAGGTTATATCATCGTAATTCGAGGCAAACACCCCTATTTTCTCGCTTCTTATTATCCTCTCGGTCACCTCGGCGCAGGAAGCGTTTACATCGTCAATCACTTTATCTATACGCATACAGCATTTTACAAAATTATCAGGCAAATCCTTTAATTCCACATATCCTTTCGTATGCAGCCCGGAGGTAATGCATCTTTCAGCCTCAAGAGTTTTGCTATAATCCGCTCCCCTGCAGACATCCCTGTTGCGACAGCCCTCGCAGACCTTCGAAAATGAATCCTCTGTTATCTTTTTCAGCCCCAATATATCCGGTCTGCGAAACCTGTCACTGAGACGATAAAAAGTCTGTGAAAGCGACGAAAAAGCGTCTGACAAGGAATTCAGCCTTTCCTTTACCGCCTCCGATTTGTTTTTTTCGGTAACCGCCGCGGCAAAATATACCCCGTCGGCGGTATCATAGGCTACAGGCACCGAATCCGGGTACGCAAAGTCAAAATATCTGTCAACAATTATAAAAACAGGTATTGAAAGCAGCATGGGAGGAAGCACGCCGACAAGTCCGCTCGTACTCCCGAAATAATAGCACCAGGTCACTATCGCCGCGCAGACCGCCGCCAGACCCGCCGTTTTTTTCAGCGGAGATATCAGGCACAGTAATACCGAAGAGATTACAAGCAGCGGAATATATTTTACATTGAACAAAGCGCCGCATATCAAAGCACACACGATTCCCAGCGGCAACCGCCTGCGGGATGATACGCAAAGCACAAAAAGCATGGCAAGCATGGGCTGCATGGACATGCCGAACAGTTCGATTTCCTGTGAGACATATGTCGCGGCGGCAATGGCTGTTCCGACCGCTATGGTATTGCTCCAGCCTCCCGGCACCGCGTCACGGTCCGACAGTCCGGAAAACAGCAGTACGGCAATCGGGCAGAGCAATATAAGGAAAAAAGCTCCGTACAGATTATAATATGAAAAATCACTCTCGATGAGTCCGAAAAGTCCGGCGACAAATCCTCCCACGCCCGCGCACAGCATACGGAACATTATATTCTCACAGAATATTCTCCCGTCGTCCGGATTTTCATCGTCTTTTTCTCTGTGTTTAATGCCGAAAAATTTTTCAATTGACAATAATATCCGGCTGCCGTTTTTCCGCGACGAAGTCTGTCCCTCGATCTGTTTGCCGTGCTCCTGCCTCATATAAAATTCAGCTTTGTCTTTACCGCCTGATTTGGTACCGTCCTGTACTTTTGCATGTATATTCGGAGTATAGGAAATTATAAACCTCACAAGTAAAACACACAGATACGCAAACACATACTCCACCTCAACCTTACCGGTCACAAAACCAAGCAGCAGTCCTCCGGAAACAGGTATAAGATAGATTCCGGTAGCGCAAAGCAAAGCTATCCCAAGCGGAAAAGTACCGAAAAAAAATTCCGCTCCGCCTAAAACATATGAAGTCAGAAACAACATTCCCGCCGATACCGCGCGGATAATCCGGTTTCTCACCTCGTCCGCCTGCTTTTGCTTAAGCCTGTCCGTAAGATTTGAAAATATACTTCTTTCCTTTTCTCCGCCTTTTTTATACTCCGTTCTGTTCTGCATTCTTTTTACTCACCTTTCCGTCTGTCCGCGACCGGACGCAAACAATATCCTTTCGTATGTGGCTTAAAAATTTTTTTAAAAAGCCAAAATTGTTAAAAATCAAAAAAATGAAGTTTTAACACGTACTTTCCGGGCATTTTATCGTTTACAACCTCACACAAGTGAATCGCTATATACATTATAAAGGAAAGGCTCCAAAGTTTATGTCAAAATCGGTACGGCGTAAATTACCTTCTTTTGTCCCCGAATGTCAACGCCTAAAAAAAAAGAAAGCAGTGAGTCGCTTTCGTGGTAATTTTTTATCAATAAAGTTGTATGCTTGTATTATTTTGATGAACGATTTATTAAGCGTTTCATTAAAAAGTATAAAAAATACCGCTTTACCCAAAATAAGATTTGCAAATCCTAAACATATGTGCTATAATTAATGTGAGCGCAAATTTAACCGTAATATATTTCAGGAAAGGTTATCAGCGTGAAAGTTTTATTTTTCAGCATCAAAGCATATATGATTTCACGCGTAAATTTTCTAAAAAGCTTAACGTTTTTTGTTTTTCGGAGCAAAATTGTTTCGCAAAGCGAATTGTTTCATTTCATGAAACCGAAGATTTCTTATATCTATTTGCGCTGCCTTAAGGCAGCATGGGAGATTAATATGGAGCATAAAACAGATAGCGCATGCTTTACCGGCCACAGAAATATAGCGCAAAAAGACGCCTTGCTTTTGCCGTCCGCATTAAACAGAGTAACGGAAAGCTTAATTTTGCAAGGCGTGTCACATTTCAGAGCGGGAGGCGCGATAGGATTTGACACGATAGCCGCGCTGTGCGTCCTTGAAATAAGGGAAATTTATCCGCAGATAGCTTTAGACCTTATACTTCCGTGCAAAGATCAGTCAAACACGTGGGATGAGCTGAACAAAAGAACCTATAATTACATACTCTCTAACGCCGATTCGGTCGAATACATTTCCGATAAATATACTACGGGATGTATGTACGAAAGAAACCGTCGGCTGGTTGACGGCAGCAGGTACTGTATCGCGTACTGTACTCACAACTCCGGCGGAACCGCGTATACCTGCTCTTACGCGTCAAAGCGAAATCTTGAGATAATAAATATTTATGATATGCTGAGACGAAACACGCCATATACGTCGGACATCCAAAATACCTAATAAGTACCATGTTTTAAGGCAGAGCAAGGACGCCCGCGACAAGTCGCCTAGCCTAGGAGCAATAGCTCCGTGGGTTTCAGCGGTAAATTAAGGAAAGACCGATGAACCTGCGTCCACCGATCCTGTGTACCGTCTGTGTGCCGCAACGCAAAACAATGCGCACGCAAGAATAACCGCCAGGGTCAAGTGGCCGTCATGCTTCCGTGCGTATTGATTTGCGCTGATTGCCTTATGAAACTGTGGATACTGCGAAAAACATGACTTCCCAGGGATTCATCCTTGAACCCTCCTGATT
>CASEEB010000314.1 GCA_949286815.1 uncultured Eubacteriales bacterium
ATATAATATTTAAGCGAAAGTATTTCGACGCCGTAATCGGAAATCTGTTTGTCTGTCAGATTGGCGCTTGAATCGGTAACTATCCTGTAACTCATAAATCTCACCTGTCCCGCGTATTTCTTTTATATTATTATATTTACATACAGTCTTTTTTTCACTCTAATTCTGATTTTTAACATTCTACCGTATAAAAATACACGATAGAATAAAAAAATACGCTCTACCGTGATTAGAAAACGCTGTGTTTATACGGTCCGGACAGATTGAAAAACAGAATGCGGCTTTTCGCCGCGAAAAAATTATATTTCAGGTTTCCCGACAGACGGAAAAACAGTCCTGACGCTTCACATCAGGACTGTTTAAATTTTTTTACGTATTCAGTTTAAATGTTTGCTCTGAATTAAATCTTTATTCGTAACCGTTAATTCGGTATCATTTAATATAAATTGAAACTGTCGGGATTGCTTTACGCATTGCAAAAACAATTTACTATCATATAAGAAGAATGCAATTTAACCGAGCGCTGAATTTGAACTGTACATTGGAATCACCCATAACAATTTATTTGAAAGCGATTTTCCTCACAATCATATAAATCACCTGTTAAGGTTTTAATATGTGAATCCCCGTAAGGGAATTGAAAACTTTAGTGCATTGGACTCACCATTAAATTATTTTGTTCGCGTTGCCGCTTCTTACTTCATTGGAATCACCACTTTCATTTTATTCTGACAATGAGCCGGTGGAGTATCCTCTCTCAATGTTTTCAACTCCTTTCCCTTTGTCTGGCTTTATTATAAAGCATAATTTATAGTTTGTCAAGTACTTTTTAAAAACTTTTATACAAATTAACAATTTATTAAAAATTATGGCAAGTTTCCGAAAATGTGTTAAAATAATATATTATTGAAGAAATTTTTGAAACGGGGCAATGAATAATGAGACCAATGAATCCGCCCCCCGCGGGCATGAGGGGCCCGAACCGCATCGGCGGCGGTCCGCGTGGTTATCTTACTGAAGATGAGAAAAAGAACAAACCGAAAATAACAAAAGCGCTGCTGCTGCGTATTCTCAGTTATCTGAAGCCGTACAAATGGCAGTTTCTCGCCGTATTTGCCGCGATATTCGTATCTGCCGTGCTGGGGCTTTTTCCCTCAATTATTACCGGAAAAATAGTGGACGCGATTGTGGACGACAGCCGTGAGATTAAAATACTTGTTCAGCTTGTCGTTCTCGCTTTCGTGGTGCTTGCCGCGGCCCAGGTCATAAGCGTGCTTGAGCAGTACATAAACTCCTGGATATCCCAGAAAATCATTTACGATATGCGCAATCAGATGTATGACCATCTCCAGCATATGCCGCACGCCTTCTTTACCGGTGAAAAGCAGGGCGACATCATTACAAGAATGAACAGCGATATCAACGGCGTAAGCTCGATAATATCGGTGATGCTCACCTCACTTGTCAGCAATGTGCTCACGGTAGCGACCTCTGTTTTTTATCTGTTCTACACCGACTGGCGGCTGGCGATAGTAGGGCTTGTGGTGCTTCCGCTGCTCATTCTTCCGACAAAGGCGGTCGGAAAAAAGCGCTGGGAGCTTGTAAGCGAGGCGCAGGGCAAGCAGGACGAGCTTAACCAGCATGTTGACGAGACCCTTTCGGTCAGCGGCTCGATGCTCGTAAAGCTGTTTACCAAGGAAAAGGTTGAATACGAGAAATTCCGTTCCATAAACAATGAGGCTACAAAAATAACGATAAAGGAGCAGCGTGCCGGAAGCTGGTTTCATGTCTTTCTCGGAATGTTTATCCAGATAGCGCCGCTGCTTATATATTTTGTCGGCGGATTTCTTATAATCAGCCGCTTTGACGCGGGTCTTACGGTCGGCGACATATCGGTGGTGGTGTCTCTTGTCAACAGGCTTTATCAGCCGGTGCGCCAGCTGCTTGACCTTCAGGTGAATTTTGTACGCTCACTCGCGCTTTTCACCAGAATATTTGAGTACTATGACCGCAAAATAGAAATTGACAATCCGGAAAATCCGGTAAAGCCCCCGCTTGACGACTGCAGCGTTGAGTTCTGCGACGTGCATTTCTCATATGAGAAAGAACACGAAATTTTAAAAGGCATCAGCTTTTTTGTGCCCGACGGAAAAATGTACGCAATAGTCGGCACGTCCGGAGCCGGAAAGTCTACCATTATAGGTATGATACCGAGGCTTTACG
>CASEEB010000315.1 GCA_949286815.1 uncultured Eubacteriales bacterium
GCCTATGCCGCACTCGACGCCTATTATTTTTAAGGCGCGGCCGTTTTCCGAAAGGGTAAATTCGATGGACTTGTTGCCTCTGCGCTCTTCGGAAACAAAATTTTTATTTTCCGCGTATTTTTCAAAGGGAAGGTATTCCATTGAATCCGCAAAGGCTATTCCGACAGTTTTTGTCACTTTAATCAGCTCCTCAGTGATAAAATAGTTGATATTATTTAAATAGATTATACGATTGAGCCGCCTCTTAGTCAATGCGCCGAGTTTCTCAAAAGCCCATTTCGCATAGTATGGAAAGGGGAGAAAACAAGCGCATTGCAGCGGGGTGGACACCTGTCCCATGAGAAGCCCCGCTTTCCGTAAAAGGGCTCTGCGCTCAATAAAGGCGTGGGGCTGAGCCTCGCGCCTTTCGATTTTGTACTGTGCGGCTTTACACTTCATATGTTTTTACATATAAATTCCGCCGCCCAATCTCCCGCTGCTGACGAAGCGGGAAAAATGTGGTATAATATGGTATGTTTAAGCTAAGGGATAATGAAATCGAAACGAAGGTTTCTTTTTGCAGTTCAATGTGTTATTAAACCGACATGATCTCGGAAGTGAAAATATGAGCCCAAAGTTAAGCCGTGAAAATATTAAAAATATAACCGAGAGCTTTTATTCAAAGTTCTGCGGAACAGATATTTCTGCCCTGTCGAAGGGAGCATATTTCGTAAGCTCTGCGGAACGTGAAAACGAGATGAGAGGCTTGGGATGCAAATATACAATATATATTTTAGTAAAGGACGGCTTATGTGTCGTATCTTACTCGCCGAAATACAAAGGGGCAGTTGAACCGCTGCGGAATCTTTGTGCAGATGATGTCATCGCCGCCCTCAACAAGCAGTTTAAGCTCAAAAAGAGAAGGCTTATGGTCTTTGACAATGAGATTATATCAGATTTTCGCAGCGCAAAAATTCTTGAAAATGCAGATTATCATCTTTTTGAAACGTTTTTCACAACGATATTCCCACACTCGAATCCTGAGGGCTGGCTGTATGAATACTTTACCGAAAAAACGGCTGACGGGCTGTTTACCGCATATGTTTCCGATAACAGATTGCTGTCGGTTTGCGATGCTCCCGATATGCCTTACATGGCAGGGAAAATACAGCATACGGGTATAAATACTCTTAAAGATGAGCGAAGAAAAGGTTATGCAAAATGTGCCGCAGGCTTGGCGGTGAAGAATTTGCTGGAAAAAGGTATTTGTCCGCAGTGGGATTGTGCCTATGAAAATAATGCGTCCGCCAAGTTGGCAGAAGCCGTCGGGTACAGGGAATACGCTCTGGCGTATATTCTTGAAGAGTAAGCGCAGATTACGGCATTAAATCTTAATTTATATTATAATAAATTTTTGAAAGGAGCCTTATTATGGACGTACAAAAGGGCGATATACTGGAAATGAAAAAAAATCACCCCTGCGGCGGCAACAGGTTTCTGGTGCTGCGTTCGGGCATGGATTTTAAAATCCGCTGTGAAAAGTGCGGCCGTGAGGTGATGGTGCCCCGCGTGAAGGCGGAGAGAAACATTAAGAAGATAATACGAGGCGCCGAGGATTAGCCTTTCGGTCTG
>CASEEB010000316.1 GCA_949286815.1 uncultured Eubacteriales bacterium
ACCTGCCACCAACTTCAGGACAGTTTTGCGGAGAAACTGCGGCATACAACCAATAAATATTATTCTTTTGAATTCTTTACGTTGTATGCAACTTCCGATACAACCCGGACAGTTTTGCTCCGCAAAACTGCGGCATACAACCAATAAATATTATTCTTTTGAATTCTTTACGTTGTATGCAACTTAACGCTGTATACAACATTATATCAGATAATAACGTCTTTTGCAATAGCTGTATATAAAAATAAGAACGGTTATTTTTCGATTATATGTCTGACAGACTCCATAACGTCGGAAAACTGCTCCGGCGTCAGAGACTGCGCCCCGTCGCACAGCGCGTTTTTGGGGTCGTTGTGTACCTCAATCATCAGCCCGTCCGCGCCGCAGGCCGCCGCCGCGAGCGCCATGGGCTTTACCAGACGCGCTGAACCCGTGGCGTGGCTCGGGTCAACAATGACCGGCAGATGCGTAAGCTCGTGAAGCACGGGCACAGCGGACAGGTCGAGCACATTTCTTGTGTACTGTGAGTCAAATGAACGTATTCCCCTTTCGCAGAGAATAACATTTTCATTTCCTCCCGCCATAATATACTCCGCGGACATGAGCCATTCCTTTACCGTGGCGCAAAGTCCCCTCTTCAGAAGAATCGGTTTCTGAATTCTGCCCAGTTCCTTGAGCAGTTCAAAGTTCTGCATATTTCTGGCGCCCACCTGAATGACGTCCACTTCCTCAAACATGGGAAGATGCGCGGCGTTCATTATTTCGGTTACAATGGGAAGCCCCGTTTCCTTTTTGGCTTCAAGGAGGTACTCTATGCCCTCCGCTTTAAGTCCCTGAAAATCGTACGGCGAGGTCCTCGGCTTGAACGCCCCGCCTCTGAGCATAGTGGCGCCCGCCGCCTTTACAGCCTTCGCTATCTCAATGACCTGTTCTTCGCTTTCCACCGAACACGGTCCCGCCATAACCGAGAAAATATTCCCTCCGACGCTTGTGTTGCCTACCTTTACTACCGTGTTGTCGGGATGAAATTTACGGTTCGCGCTCTTAAAAGGCTCGCTTATCCTTTTTACCGATTCCACGATATCAAGACTTCCCAGCAATTCCTCGTCTATTTTCGAGGTGTCGCCCACAAGTCCTATTATCGTCTGAAATTCACCTTTTGAAAGGTGTACTTTGAGTCCCTGAGACTCTATCCATTGTCTGAGGCTTTCGATCTGTTTTTCTGTTGTTCCGAGTTTGAGTACGGCTATCATATTTTTTTCCTTTCTGTCGCTCAACGGCATTTATTTATCATTTTTTAATTTCGGAAAAAACAAAGCCGATATCCCACAGCGATTTTTCTGCGGAATACCGGCTCTCTTCTTTATATAACAAGAAAAAACGGTTTTATAAGTTTGCAGCAAAAATCACCTTTACTGTTTACAATCGATAAAGCAGTAAAAGTAATAATATGCGTATGCAAACACAGACAGACCCATTTTCTCTCTTCCTCAATTAATTTTTATTTGTATATAGTTTAACACCGTTTCAATTTTTTGTCAAGAGTTTTTTTATTATGTAATTTTTCGGAGTCGTCGATTTTTGGGGAATTCCCGTGACGAGTGCTAATATTTTGATGAATTCTCAAACCGCAAATCAAATAATTCCTGATTTTTTTAGCACTCTTTCACGACAAGTGCCAGAATTAACAAAAATTCCACACAAAAATGTTTAATTGTTAACAATCAAGGAGTATAATATAAGCGTACAAAGGAAAAGGAATTGAAAAAGTCAAAGCTTGCACGGCACGAGGTTTTATAATATGTGAGTGAAGCTCAGACTTATCCGGTTCTTAACCGATGTATGCGGAGCCAGAATCCGACCGCATAAATTTTTCTTGCGGATCAATAATATATAATGAAAATTTATAATGACCGTAAAAACGGCATTGATTGGAGGAATTTTTATGTTTGATATCACACCTTATGAAATGCGTTCAATGTACCGCAATCCTTTCCGTGAAATGGAAAAGCTTGAAAAGGAATTTTTCGGAAGAGGCGGCGCCAATGATTTTTGCACCGATATAAAAGACAACGGAGACAGCTATCTGCTTGAGGCTGACCTGCCCGGATTCAAGAAAGAAGACATTCATGTGGACATCCAGAACGGATATCTTACGATTTCCGCGGAAAGACACAGTGAAGAAGAAAAGAAAGACAATAAAGGAAATGTCATCCATTCCGAGAGAAGCTTCGGTTCATTCTCAAGAAGCTTTAACTTAAGCGGAATTGATGAGGACAAGATTACCGCTTCATATAAGGACGGCGTTTTGGCGCTCACCATGCCCAAGGCAAATCAAACCGTTCCCGAGACCAGACGGCTTGAAATTCAGTAATAAAACCGATAAAATCCCCGGCAGCGGACTTGCATTGCAAAAGCATTCAAGCCCCCGCAAGGGGGATTTTTTTATTTTTACCTTGCCGATTCCGTGTTAAAGAATCAGACTTCCCGGTTCATTTCCCTTACAAACGAATCGCTTTTGACGGTCATTTCAACCCAAGCGGGACGAAATCCGCTTTTTATCGCGTTGCGCACCGATTTGATATTTGACCATGCCGCGCAGTAAAAAGGCACCTTGCCTCTTTCCAGGATTTCAAGCGCAAGCCTGCTCGTGAGAGCACAGGCAATTCCCTCTCTTCGGTAATCGGCAAGAACATCCACTCCTATCTGCCACATTGTGTCGCAGTCCGCCGAACAGGCCGCGAGTCCGACCAGCTTTGAGCCGTCATATGCCCCGACGCCCAGAATATCAAGTTCTTTTCGCTTCTCGCACAGGGCATTTGCCCATTCCGCCTTATACAAACCGGCGAAATCCTCCTGTTCCATAAGTCTGAGACTGTAATTACGGTCAAGCGGCGTTAAACCTGCCGGTTTTAAACCTGTCGGTTTTAAATCTATAGATTTGAGACAATTCAGATCGGGCAGAAAATACTCCGCCATAAAGCAGACTCTCAGTCCGCGCTTCTGCATCTCGTCATTCAGCACGTGCATATTCGGAGTTTCAAAGCAATGTTCCGCGGAATACTTATTTATATAATCCGAGACAATATCCCTGTGTTTTTCATTGACCGACGCCACTATATTGTTCCCGTAAGAAATCAGGTTGCATTCAAAAGGAAGCTCAAGGTATTTTCTCGCGCCCGGATTTTTTACGGATTTGACTATCACGTTTTCGGCTTTCAGAAAATCCCCGGCACTGCAACCCGCGTCCGCCGCAGACTGCCTCAAAGCCGTCATATAAATACTTTCGTTTGTAAAATTCATACCATCCTCCATGCCGCCACATGCGGCGCAGACAGCGCGGAGCCCTCCTCGCGCTCAAATCATTTCAAATATTTTTCCAATGCCTCTCCGAAAAGTCTTCCGAGCTCAATCATATCCAACGAATCAAAATGAGCAGTATCCGCGCCCTCGGTATCATATTTCATTCCGCCGGTGTTTATATATGTGTTCATGACACTTTCGGAGCAATGGCGCTGCTTAGAAAAGTTTACCAAATCGTAAAAATCCCACATATAACAGTCATTTATGCCGCCGTCAATAAACGCAATGCCTCTGACCGACGCATAGGGCTGATAATATTCCCTGATATGGTCCACGAGCAGTTTTTCATTCTCATAATAACTCAGCGCCTGACCGAGCAGCATTCCGTCGGCTTCTCCCTGCATCCAGACGAATCCCACAATGACCGGACAGAGTCCGTCCGCCTCAAGCTCTGACAGCGCGCCGTCGACCGTCGCTTTAAAACGCGTAAGATAAAGTCCTTCTTTGCCGTTGCCCGTATCCGGAATCCAGCCGGTGTCGAGAGATGTCCCTCCGTTCGCGCACTTTATAATATAGAAAGTCTCATCGGGATACGCCTCGCTCAGATACTCGGCAAGTCCGAGCTCGGGACCGAAACAGGATTTATACGCGCCCTGCCCCAATGAGACATTCGCAAATCCGTCGCTCGAATTGGCTCCGTTGTCGTTGTCATACAGTATCTTTACATTTTCAAAACCCTTTTTGTATTTTTCCAGCCGTTCGGACGGTATCTTCTCCGAAAGATACGACTCCATCGCCATACCTGTCGCGTTTGACTGTCCTCCGAGCAGTATCACCTTTGTTTTTTCCGTACCGTCTTTTTCCTCAATGATACTGTCATTCGGCTCTTTATATTCCACAGGCTGCTTGCCGGTCAGTGTTATGTGCGCCATCTGCGCGCCGTCGGACGATTCGGTTCCGTCAAAAAAAGTCTTTATCCCGCTCGCTTTGAAATTGTCCGGGAGGGTTTCGTCGCTCCACGGCCGACTGACATATACCCCGACGCCGTCGGTCCCCTCTTCTCCGACGCTTTCAGCCGCAAAAAGATAACTACCGGGCTGCCCGACGCCGTTCTCAAGTGAAAGCTTCAGCATAGTGCCGTTTGAAAATCCCTCGTATTCGCATTCCGCTATCGGAGACGAGGCTATCGTATCGCCATAATTGCCGAGCCAGGCGTAAAGCGACAGGCGCAGTTTCCCCTCGCCGTCTCCGAAGGCCGCGGCGTATACACTGACATTTTCAAACTCAGCGTCATCGACCGTAAACAAAGTTGCCGCGCTGTTTTTGGAATTCAACCGCATTTTTGTCATTGCGTAATAATCGTTATAATCATAAAGCCCGATATATTCCGTAACATATTCGGTCTTTACGACGGGCACATCGGAATCTCCGTTGTCCTTATCTCCCGAACCGCCCCCCGGATTTTCCGGCACAACAGTTACCATTTCCCAATTGCAGGAGCTCAACAATATAACAAAAAACACTATTATTATAGGTACTATCTTTTTACTTATCATGTTTAAAAACTACCCTGAAAATTTCAGATTATCGGAAGTTAAATTTTTATAATCGTCGGACAATTTCCTTATGATTACATATTGTAGCATAAATGTCAGAATAATTCAAGTACATCATGTAATTTTCATCCGCGCCGCTTTAATTCGACACAAAAGCTATTGACAAACCCGCGGAAAAACTGTATAATATAAACGCAGTATCAAAAGAAAGGAGAGGCAGGTATGGCGGAACGCAAAAGTGAGACAAAAACCGTCGCCCAGAACAAAAAAGCCTGGCACGACTATTTTGTAGATGAAAAATATGAAGCCGGAATTGAACTTTTCGGTACTGAAGTCAAAAGCATCAGAGCAGGCTCGGTAAACCTTAAAGACTCATACTGCGATATAAAAAACGGTGAGATTTTTGTCGTCGGAATGCACATAAGTCCATACGAACACGGAAACATTTACAACCGCGACCCTCTCCGCAAAAGAAAGCTCCTTATGCATAAAAAAGAAATTTTAAAGCTTCACGGGCTTGTCGCGCAAAAGGGAGTGTCGCTGATTCCGCTTTCGCTGTATTTTTCCGGGTCTCATGTAAAAATGGAAGTGGGACTCTGCCGCGGAAAAAAACTGTATGACAAGCGCGACAGCGCCGCTCAAAAGGACGCCGACCGTGAAATCGACAGACGTATGAAGAGCAACCGAAACGAAAAGGAATACTGATTTACAGACGGGGGTGCAATGGTTTCGACAGGGATTCCGAGGTATGATAAGCGGGTAGAGCCGGACAATCTCTATAAAGGTCCAACTTTTAAATAATAAACGACAACAATCAAGTTGCAATGGCTGCCTAAGGGCAGTGCCGCGGTCTTATACTGACCGCCCGTTCCTCCCGGAAGGACCACGAGCCGGGACTGAGCGTCATGACAGTGGTGAACATGCACCGGCAGTTTGCCGTTGTACCGGTCATGGAAAAAACGGCTGCCCGGTCTTTAAGCCTGTTTGCCGGCGTACTGACCGATAAGCTTTAATAGACAATCTGCACCCGGAGAAAGTTATATCAAGGGATTTTTGGACAGGGGTTCGATTCCCCTCACCTCCACCAGCGGCAAGTTGCCGCTCCCAATTATCGGGGATGCGTAGCGACATGCCAAACCAGTCACACGACGGTGCGGTTCGGTTTTAAGTCCGAATGCTCCGTCAAATATATATTAGTGAGCACTTACTTTTACGTGAATTTTTTAGGTGAAGTGTTCACCTTAATACCAAACAGAAAGCAACTGTCTTAAATGTTTTTAATTTAGGCAGTTCTTTTTGTTTTAAAACAAGTATAATCCGAACTGTTTTGTTGCTACTGTGTTCGGATTTGTTTTTTCGCATTAAGCCGCCAATACGCCTAACTTTCATCCACCTTGACAAACTTTTCGTTTTTTGCTCTTCCGCTCAATCACGAATTCAAAACCGCATCATTGCTTCTATCAACAAAATCCCTTGCAGAAAGGACATGTCCGCTCTGATTTCTCTTATTCCGTGTCAAAATATTCTACTCATTTTTGCAAAATGCCGCCGCGCTGTTGACAAAAAATCCCCGGACATATATAATAATATCAATATGGGATACGTCTGCGCTGCGCGAAAGACTTTTAACGGCAAAAAACAAGGTCAACCGCAGAAATAACCGGACCTTGTCCGTTAAAATCCCGCGCCGTTGACGGCGTATTAACAGGTGTAAAATCGGAGGAAAAACTTATGAAGATAGGAATTATATGCGCCTCGGACAGTGAGATGGCGCCTTTTCTGAGTATGTCGGACAGGTTTGAGGTAACCGAGAAGGCAATGCTGAAATTTTTTTCCGGCAAAATCGGAAATACAGACGTCGTAACCCTGTTTTCGGGCGTAGGCAAGGTCAACGCCGCCATCGCCGCTCAGATACTTGCGGACACATTCAAATGCGGCGCGATAATCAATTCGGGAACCGCGGGCTCAATGTCGGACGGGGTAAAAATTTTTGACACCGTGGTCTCTACAGAGGTTGTATATCACGATATGGATGAAGACATTCTGACCGAATTTCATCCTTACATACCCTCTTGCTTTTTTAAAGCCGACAGACGCCTGATTGACGCCGCGCGCGCGGTTTTTCGCGAAACCCAAGGCTCTCACAGTATATTATTCGGAAGAATGGCGACGGGAGACAGATTCATCAAAGACGAAACTACAAAAGCACAAATCAAAGCCTTATATGCCCCGCTGAGCATTGATATGGAAACGGCAAGCATCGCGCATGTATGCTATGTAAACAATATTCCGTTTATTTCCGTGAGAACAATTACCGACAACGCAAACGACGGCGGAAGCGAAAATTTCGAGGAAAACTGCGACAAGGCATCCCGGATAGCCGCGGAATTTGTCAGAAACATGTTGGCAAAGCTGCCCCCGGATATTTATAAAGATATTGGCTAAACCAATCTTTTAAAGGCAAATAAGGACATTTACCAATCAAAACAGTTTTTTGCAAAGGATATTAAAGATATTGGTTAAGCCAATCTTTTAAAAGCAAATAAGGACATTCTCTTATCAAATCAGTTTTTTGCAAATAAAGATGTCTGCCAAGCCAATCTGCGCGCCGGTTTGCGGTTTCGGAATCGGCGCCAAACATATTTTTGTCACCTGTACCGACTTGCGGAAAACTCTCCCGCCGGTATATTACTTACAAAAAACGGCAATTCCCTGAATTTTTTAAAATCCATTGACAAATACACATTAAATTGGTATAATCAATATGCCGTGTAAATAACCGGAATCGTCACGCCGCCGCGCGCCTTTCCTTCAGCGGTCCGGGCAACCCTTTTGAGGCAGTCCTTTTGGATGTAACCCTTTTGGAGCAACCCTTGCGGGACAACCCTTTTGAGGCAACCCTCGGTTATATTAGCGGCAAATTCATTATTCGGAATGCATATGAAAAACAAAATAAGATTTATCGCGGCCGTTTTGACGGCACTTTTGATATGTTCGGTGATTCTGCCCTTATCGGCGGCGAATTCCCCCGAAACCACGGTTGAGGAAATAAAGAGCATCGCCGTAAGCACAATCGAAAAGGAGATTTCCCAAAGAGGATTAATCCTTTCAGGATTAACCCTTTCGGATTTAACCCTTTCAGGCGAGCTGTTCGGCGGAGAATTTCTGAACAACGCGGGGACCACCGCCTCGGATTGGTTTACGATAGCCGCCCTGCGCTTCGGATATCAGGAAAACAAAGAAATTTATTCCTCCGCTCTGCAAAAATATGTCACTGACAAATACAAGACAGATGACCTGCTCGGCAAAAAAAAGGCAACCGAGTGGCACCGCATAAGCCTGTGTCTTTCAGCTCTCGGCGCCGACCCGACAGACATCGGCGGCATAAATCTCATAGCCGACGGAACCTATTACCGCGACAGGATATACACCGTGGGAGCTCAGGGAATAAACGAATACATCTGGGCGCTTATCACGCTTGATTCTTTGAACTACACCGTCCCCGACGACGCGTCGGTCACAAGGGATTTCCTGATTGAAAACATACTTAAAAATCAAAAAGACAACGGAGCCTACTCCCTTACCGGACCCGGAGCCGACTCTGACCTTACCGCCATGGCGGTAACCGCGCTTTCGCCTTATTACGACAGCGACAAACAATACGAAATCAACGGCGAGGCTATGACCGTAAAGGACTGTGTTGACCTTGCCCTGTCATTTCTTTCCTC
>CASEEB010000317.1 GCA_949286815.1 uncultured Eubacteriales bacterium
CACACAGGCTATACAGTCAGTTTCGGAGAATATAAAAAAACACGGCAAAAACACCGATAACAGATATTTTTCATGCGAAGACAAAAATACCGTTGCTTTGGGAGGAGACAGGATTCTCACGACTCCCGACTACATGGCGTATCTCAAAATTGCCGAGGGCTGCGACAACCGGTGTACTTACTGCGCCATTCCCTACATACGCGGAAAGTTCCGCAGCCGTCCCATGGAAGAGCTTATAAAGGAAGCAAAAGACCTCGAAGAGATCGGCGTCAAGGAGCTCACAATAGTAGCTCAGGACACCACGAAATACGGTATAGACCTGTACGGAAAATACTGTCTTGACGAGCTGTTAAAGCAGATTACCGCAAACACAAACATACCGTGGATAAGAGTTTTGTACTGCTATCCCGACAAAATAACCGACGGACTGATAGAACAGTTTAAAAACAACCCCAAAGTACTCAAATACATCGACCTTCCGTTGCAGCACATCAGCGACAGTGTCCTCAAACGGATGAACCGCCGCGGAGACGGCGCGCTTATCAAAAATACAATCGACAAGCTCAGAAGCAATGTCCCCGGAATTGTGATACGCACGACTTTTATCGTAGGCTTTCCGGGTGAGACCGAGGAAGATTTTGACGAGCTCGCCGGTTTTATGAAAAAAACCCGGTTTGAGCACGCCGGAGTATTTGCGTACTCCAGAGAGGACGGCACCCCGGCTTATGACTTTGAAGACCAGATAGACGAACAGGTAAAGCAGGACAGAATGGACATTCTGATGAAGATGCAGCTTGAGATAAATTATGAGCAGAATCAGAATATGATAGGAAAAACCGTAAATGTAATCTGCGAGGACTACGACCCTGTCAGCGAATCATACTACGGCCGCGGCGAGGCGGACGCCCCTGAAATTGACGGAAAAATTTTCTTTAAGTCGGACATAAAAACCGCCCCCGGAACTTTCGTTAAAGTAAAGATACGGAAGGTTGTGGACTATGACCTCTTCGGATATGCCGTAAACTCTTCAAACGCTTAAAAACACGCAATGAAAGGCTATAGATATGAAAATGAATTTACCGAATAAACTGACCGTGCTCAGACTTATCATGGTTCCGATTTTCATGGTGGTCATGCTGATCCCCTCCTTTGTCGACTTGTCGGAAAGTGCCGACATAATCATGTCAATTATCGGGGTGTTGCTTTTTGTACTCGCTTCCTTTACAGATATGCTTGACGGAAAGATAGCGAGAAAAAACAATCTTGTAACCGATTTCGGAAAATTTCTCGACCCCTTAGCGGACAAATTTATGGTAATAGGCGCCATGATTTGTATTTTCTACAACAGTTCGGTAAACGGCGAACACAATATCGCGGTTCTGTATCTTGTTTCTCTTATAGTAGTAATTTTCAGAGAACTTGCCGTGACTTCAATCAGACTTGTGGCGTCCTCGTCGGGAGGAGTTGTCATCGCCGCAAACAAACTCGGAAAAATCAAAACCGTGACTCAGATAGTGGCTGTATGCGCGGCAATAATCGAACCTCTTGTTTACAGAACGGCTGACGTTACCGGGTTTGTCAGAGACTTCCCCCCTTTTACTTTTGTAGTCACCATACTCATGATAATCTTTACAATCGTATCGGGAATCAATTATATTGTCGGCGCGTGGAAGTATTTGGACCCTCAGAAATAAAACCTCGGTCTTATCCGGGAAAATTTAACAAAAAATCATAGTTTCTATTGACAAACTCTGTTTTCTATGTTAAAATTAATGATAAACTTGAAAGTGAAATTTTTTCCGATTTTATTGGTTCACTTTGAGTTTAGACAGCCATTGGTTTTATGAAAAAATATACGATATAAAAGATATAAAACATGCAATGAAAAAATATGGGAATAGTCAGAATTTCTCATTACAGTTTATTTTAACATTACCCAAACGGGTATGCGTGGATTGTTCCACCATACCCACTTATGCGGGTATGGTGGAACGGCAGACACGCCGGTCTTAGGAACCGGTTCGCAAGAGTGTGGGTTCAAATCCCACTACCCGCACCAAAGCAAATAAAGTTATGAACTCAAATTTATCTAATAACTGATAATAGATTAAAATAAGAAATTTAACAAAGGGTATGGAAAGTTATCTCATTTTTATGGTAATAATGCTACTTGTATGTATAGCTACAGTTGTTGCTACATTTTACTATACTTACAAGAAGAAAGAAAAAATAAAGGCACAAATAAAAGGTTTGGCTGAAAACACTTTAGAAATGACACCGGAAGAGTTTTTTATAATGAGAAAGACAAGTCTCGGTGGTCGTGGAAGTCCGTCATATGCTTTAACACAAAATTTTGCAGGTGTCTATATATTATTCAACTCTACCAAAAATATGTACTATGTAGGGCAAGGTAAAGAAGTATTAAACCGTGTTAATGCCCATTTTACAGGTAAAGGCAATGGTGATGTTTATGCAGATTATAAATATGGCGATAAATTTACCATTAAAATGATTTCATTAGAAAAAAGTGGTTACGCAACATTAAATGAATTAGAACGTAATACAATAATGGCATATGATGCTTTTGCTTCCGGATACAATAAAACACGTGGAAATCGTTGAGGCTAAATCTTACAAAAACCAAGGTCAATGAACTCGGTATTGAACAGGGCTCATTTCTTTTAATTTAAGAGAAATTCTCTCATTGTTGTAGTAATGTATGTATTCTTCTAACTTTTGAATGAATCCCCGAGGGGATTCAAATTTTTCGCCGTAATACATCTCAACCTTTAAGCGCCTGAAGAAGTTTTCCATTATACCGTTATTCGCCTACGGCTCCGTTTCAAGGCTTCCTGACACGTAAATCACCATGTCTTTATTATTTTCAGACTTTTTGGGGCATATCTATTTACAGCGCAGACTCGTTTGTCAACAAAAATTGAACTTTGGCTTGACAATCTATTCCAAATATGATATTATATCAAACAATAAACAATCTGTTATTTTGAGGTATTAATATGAAGAAAGCCGTTAAAATATTGCTATATATATTTTTTTGTATATACTGTCTGGCGTTGATTAAATTTCTCCTGCTCGACGGTCGCGTTCACACGGATAATACGATTGGATCATATTTCAGTCAGTCTAACCTGATACCTTTTAAAACCGTTTGGGATTACATATCAAAATTGAATGAAAATCGCATTGATTCAGACATAGTTATTAAAAATATCGCAGGCAACTTTATTGTTCTGTTTCCGATGGGATGCTTTCTGCCCTGTATGTTCAAAAGAATGCGTAAATTTAAAAACACTCTGGCTGTATGTTTTATGGTGGTTCTCACTTTTGAACTGTTGCAACCGCTGCTGCGCGTCGGATTTTTCGATATAGATGATTTTATACTCAATCTGTCCGGCGCAAGTTTAGCTTTTTTAATTGTCCATATTCCCTTTGTTAATATGCTCTTGAAAAAAAGCTGCATTTATGTTGAACAGACATGAACTGCCGGAGTATTGCACGAGGCACACGCCGGGGCAATATATTCTGCAAAAGATATTCTGAAAAAATATCGAAATGGGCTGTCGTGAAGCCGCTGACGAAAAGTCAGTCAAACGGCGCCCGTTTTTATTTATACCGAGATTAAAATCTCAGATATCTAAATTTTTTTGAAAAAATTTCAAAAAACATAAGGATTTTTTTATTTTCGGTTGTATAATAGATAAAGAAAACCCAAAGCAGCCAAAAACAGTCCCTACCGGAGGAGCATATGGATAACGGAGCTTTAAGCTACCGGCGTTTTCTTGACGGCGACGAAAGCGCTTTTGATTTTATTATAAAGGAATATTTTGATAATCTTATCTTTTTCATAAACAGATACGTACATGACCTGTATATCTCGGAGGATATCGCAATCGACGTTTTCGCGGACCTTGCGGCGCATAAAAGCCGTTACAATTTCAGAGTCACTCTCAAAACCTACCTGTTCATGCTTGCCAAAAGCCGCGCTATTAATTACGCGAAACGGCAAAACAAGCGCCGCACGGTCGAACAGTATTACACTGAGAATGAAAACAGTGAATATGAATCTCTTGAAAGTCTTGTTCTTCGCGATGAGCTTAAATTAACGGTAAACAAAGCGGTAGATAATCTGCCGGAGGACATGAAAGTCGCCATACATCTCATATATTTTGAAGATCTTACATATGAAGAGGCGGCGGCAGTCATGGGCAAAAACAAAAAGCAAATAGATAATCTCCTTTACCGCGCGAAAAATACACTGCGTACCATGCTTGGAAAGGAGGATTTGTTAAAATGAGAA
>CASEEB010000318.1 GCA_949286815.1 uncultured Eubacteriales bacterium
TGCAGCTCAATAAAATCCGATATGCAGGCGGCAATGCAGTCCGAGGCGACGGGACGCTGTTTTCCTCTTGCCCGAAGTACCTTTTCGTAGCTTTTGTTAATTGACGGCATCGCAGAAACCTCCGTTGTGCATTTTAAGTAGGGCGGTAATAAAATTTTTCTGGTGGGGACGTTCAACTATCGCGTCTATATATCCGCATTTCAGCATTGATTCCGCACTTTGAAACCCTTCGGGCAGCTTTTGCCTCAGGGTCTGCTCGATTACCCGAGGACCCGCGAATCCCACGAGCGCGCCGGGTTCGGCAAGCTGTATGTCACCGAGCATGGCGAAGCTTGCGGTAACTCCCCCGGTTGTAGGATTGGTGATAAGCACGATATAAAGCCCGCCGGCGTCGCTGTGCTTTTTTACCGCGCCCGCGGTCTTTGCCATCTGAACCAGGGATACCATACCTTCCTGCATTCTCGCGCCTCCGGACACCGTTACTCCGAGTACCGGCAGCTTATTTTCGGTGGCGTATTCAAAAAGCTTTGTGATCTTTTCTCCTACTGCCGCTCCCATCGAGCCCATCATGAAGTTGGCGTCCATGGAAAAAACAGCGCAGGGGTAACCGTTAATTTTGCCTACTCCGCATATAACGGCCTCTTTTTCGCCGCTTTTCTGTCGGGCGGCGTCAAGCTTTTCGGAGTAGTTTGGGAAGGTAAGCGGGTCGTGAGATATCATATCGGCGTCAAATTCTTTGAAACTGCCCTTGTCGCATATGAAATCCAGTCTGCGCCTTCCTCCTATTCTGAAATAATAGTCACACTTCGGACAGCTGTAATAGTTGACTCTGACCTCGGTCCGAAGCAGGGGCGCGCCGCAGCCCGGGCAGTTGAAATCTCCCGTTTTCGCGTTGACTTTGACGTTCTGCTCCGATTCTGTTCCCTCAAGTGTGTTTTGAGGTTGTTTGAATAAGGATTTTAGATTCATTTTTTATGACCTCTGTCGTTTAAAAATGATGTTGTATAGCTTCCGTCTATAAATTCCTTTTCGGAAAGCAGATCCAAAAACAGCTCGCTGTTCTGGACTATGCCGTCTATTACAAGCTCCGACAACGCCGAACGCATCTTGCGCAGAGCTTCCTCGCGCGTCTTGGATGAAACTATAAGCTTGCCGAGCAACGAATCGTAATAGGGCGGCACGGTGTAGTTCTGATATATAGCGCTGTCAAATCTGACTCCGGGACCGCCGGGAATGTGAAGAATATTGATTGTTCCGCATCCGGGCTTAAAGTCCACCGGGTCTTCGGCGCATATTCTGCACTCTATAGCGTGAATATTTATATTTACATCCTGCTGTTCCAGGTTTACAGGCTGACATGCGGCGGTTCTTATCTGCCATTTTACGATATCGATGCCGCTTGCCATTTCCGTAACGCTGTGTTCGACCTGAAGACGTGTGTTCATTTCCATAAACCAGAAATTTTCGTTTCCGTCATACAAAAACTCGACAGTACCTACGGTTACGTAATTTACGGCGTCCGCGGCTTTTTTTGCCGCTTCATGCATTTTTGTTCTTACTTCTTCTTTGAGCGTGGGAGCGGGGCACTCTTCTATAAGCTTCTGATTTTTTCTCTGAACCGAACAGTCGCGGTCGCCGATTATTATTGTCTTGCCGAAGCAGTCTCTGAGAAGCTGTACTTCGACATGCTTGACGTCGGTGAGATATTTTTCCATATATATGGCTCCGTCGCCGAAAGCCGACTCGGCTTCGGCGCGCGCGCTCATGAACGCTGTTTCCATCTCGGCTTCGGAATATACAGGACGGATACCTCTGCCGCCTCCTCCGGAACGGGCTTTTAAAAGAACAGGATATCCTATACTTTTGGCTTCTTTTTTTGCTTCTTCGGCGTTCTTGAGAATTTCGGTTCCGGGCGCGAGCGGAACTCCCGCCGCGGTCATTGTGCGCCGTGCTTCATCTTTGTCTCCCATTTTCCTTATAACATCGGGGGAAGGACCGATAAAAACAATGCCGTTTTCCTTGCAAAGCTCGGCAAATTCCGCGTTTTCGGAGAGCAATCCGTATCCGGGGTGAATTGCCTCGGCTCCGGAATATTTTGCGGCTGTGATAATTGCCGCGGTATTCAGGTAGCTGTCGCGCACCAAAGGACCGCCGACGCAAAAGGCTTCGTCGGCAAGACTTGCGTGAAGCGCCTCGCTGTCGGCGTCCGAATATATGGCGACAGTACATATGCCCATTTCTTTACAGGCGCGAATGATCCTTACGGCAATCTCACCCCTGTTGGCTATAAGTATTTTTGAAAACATATTTTGAACCTTTCGAGGATAAAACTGAAGTCTGACCTGTTGAGACCGAACGGAAAACCGGAATTCAGACTATTGCAAAGGAGAACTCACCGCTCATGCACAGCTTGCCGTCCACGAATGCCTGACCTTTAATAAAGTAAAACGGCTTTACCGAACGGACAAGCTCGGTGTGAAACTCAACAGTGTCTCCGGGGTGAACCGGATTTTTGAATTTGACGTTGTTCATTCCCGTAAACATAGGTGTTTTTCCCTTTATATCCGAGGAAAACATGACGCAAGCCGACTGCGCGGTCATTTCGCACAGTATAACTCCCGGAACAATCGGATTTCCCGGAAAATGACCGTCAAGAAAATATTCGTCTCCCTTTATCTTATATTTCCCGATTGCCTTGCCTTCTTCGGGACATTCGGCTTCTTCTATCAGCAGCATGCTGTTTCTGTGAGGGAGAATGTTTTTTATTTCTTCAATATTCAT
>CASEEB010000319.1 GCA_949286815.1 uncultured Eubacteriales bacterium
TGCTTCTTGCCGGTGTTTATTCGATCATCAAAACGAATTTACTCGATATCGCTGCCACGAAAATTAGTGAGATGTTAGATTATACAGCATAAGAAATCCGTTTTCATACCCACCAAAATACAAAAGAAAAGAGGTTATTTACTGTGAAAAAGCTTATGAGAAAAATTGCTGAAAGAGCCAATGAACTTACCCTTCGTGCAAAACTCGTTGTGGAAACCAAACGTGCGGAGATGTATGTGGATAAAGGCGTTGGCATCATCATCGCCGTTGTTGTTGGCGCACTGCTTCTTGCCGGTGTTTATACACTGTTTGACACGACGATTCTTCCTAAAGTGACGGCCAAAATCAACGAAATGTTCAACTACGGGGGATGACAACGCCAATTATTTTGGGGACGGATTTTATCCGTCCCCCTTTTCGAATAGAAGAACTGCTGATTCTTTTCGCAGAACTCAGTTTGTATATCGCCGCGGTTGCTGCTGTGACAAGTATTCTAAATACCGCAATGAAATGCCGCGGCTTTCGGGTGCGGAAACGAGCGAACTTCGCTCTTCTTATTCCCATATCCATTCTCCTGTTTTTTATTGGTGGAGGCATTTCACTATGGACAGTCAAAGGCATCATCTTTGTGTGGATCCTGCTTTATGCTTCCTATCAAGATAGCTCCACCAGAGAAGCGGATGATTTTCTATGGGTTATGCTCCTTATACTTGCATTGGTGGATTTTCAAGCGGCCGATCTTATATCTATGCTGACCGGCGCCATCGCGCTATTTGTGCCGCAAATAGCAGTTGCAATATTGGCAAAGCACGGTGGAATCGGAGGTGCGGACATCAAGTTCTCAACAGCTGCAGGCTTTCTTCTCGGATTTTGGAACGGAATTGTCGGATATATGACAGGTCTTCTCCTTGCTGTGATATTCACCTCTCTAAAAAACAGGATTCGACGGAGTGAAAAGGATCGATCCTTTGCTCTTTTGCCGTTTCTTTCGGTAGGACTCATACTAGGATATTTAATTGGATAGAAAGAGGAAAACAATAGATCATGGATAAAAATGAAACCAAAATCAAAAAGAAAATTCGTATCTCGGGGAACAGAACCTTGATTGGAATACTGTGTATTCTCCTTGCGTTGTTCATCACGTTCGGCGTAGCGCCGTTGATAAATCAATTCTCCGACCGCAAAACCGACATTGTAAGGCTCCGCCGGAATGTCGAGCGCGGCCATCTCATTACAGAAGAGGATATCGAGATTGCGCGCGTTAGCACATACAACATCCCGGAAAATGTCATCAAGGACGCTTCTGTCGTTACGGGAAAATATGCTGCCGCGGACTTATTCGCCGGAGACATTTTGTTTGCGGAGAAGCTTGCCGATGACAAAAAGGGAGCGTCTGATATACTTATGGACTTAAACGGCAGAACGGCAATATCTGTAGCAATCGGCAGCTTTGCCGAAGGATTGTCGGACAAGCTGAAGAACGGTGATATTGTAAGCGTCATTGTGTACGACCGAGATAAATATATGTCCTATGTAGTACCGGAGCTTCAATATGTCCGAGTAATTGCAACAACCACGAGCGATGGGCATGACAAGGATGAATCTGGTGTCAGCGGAAGGTCGGCAACCGTAACATTACTCGCGACCCGTGAGCAGGCTGAACTTCTCGCTCAGTATAACAGTGTGACATCCCTGCATTTCGCACTTGTCTCCCGCGGCGATGAAACTGCGGCAGATGAATATCTTCGAATGCAGGATGAATATCTCCACGCTAAGACTACGGAGGTAAACGATGGGTAAGCTCATAACTATATGGGGATCACCGAACAGCGGTAAGACATCCGTTTCTGTCAAACTGGCGTGTATGCTATGCAGAGGAAACGATTCGTCCGAAAAGGCTGTTATTTTAATCTTGACAGATCTTATAACACCCGCTGTTCCTGTTCTTTTTCCCAACAGCCGCGCTCAAGATCTTTTTTCTCTTGGGAGTGTTCTTTCCAAACCGGACATTACCCCTTACGATGTAGCTGCCAATCTCATGACCAGTCGTAATATGGATAACTTCGGTGTCCTCGGCTACCGAGCAGGAGAAAATCGGCACAGCTTTCCGGTTGCCTACAACGAAGAAAAAATCGAAAAATTTTACGCAATGCTTTGTACGATGGCAGATTATGTGATTGTTGACGGAATGTCGGTAGCCGAAAATGACCTCCTTACGGATACTGCACTGCGACGTGCCGATACAATCATACGCATTGCTGCTCCGGATTTAAAGTGTCTTAGCTTTTTGATGTCTCAGTCTCACATAGAAGGCGGTCAGGAAAAGTCGATTCAAGTTCTGAATGTCCCAAGCGAGAATATCACCGCTCCGGTATCTGACGTTGCTTCTCATCTCGGCAGAATCTACGGCGTTTTACCATACAGCCCGATGCTTGCACAGCAAATGGCAGAGGGGCGTATGATGGAACCGCTTCGGGATAAACGATACGTCCGAAATCTGCAAATGATTGCGGAGAGAGTGAGGTGAACCTATATGCCACAGTGGGAACTTCCAGTACTCTTGAGCAGGGTACAGGAATACATTTCTAAAAATTATGCGGCAGCCCTTATCGAAGACAATAAGGGAAATGAGTTAAAGGCGTATATCCGCAAATATCTGTATGATGAGAAAGTTTCAGTGTCGGGATACGACAGCGAACATCTTGTTCACCGCCTCTATTCCGAAATGGCGGAATATTCGCTTCTTTCTGCTTGTCTGCATGACCCGGATATTGAGGAAATTAACATTAACAGTTGGAACGACATTGCCCTTACGCATATTGACGGCCGAATCGAAAAAATGGGAGAACACTTTTTTTCTCAGACTCATGCACTAGACATCGTAAAGCGTTTATTGCGCCATTCCGGAATGATTATCGACAATGCCGTCCCTATTGCCCAAGGGCACTTGCCCGGCAATATCCGTATTACCGCTTTGCAAGCGCCGGTTGTGGACGAGGAATGCGGTGTTTCCGTATCCATTCGTATTTTACATCCCAAACGGGTAAATCGGACACTCCTGACTACAAACGGAACGCTGACAGAAGAGATGCTCTCCTTTTTGGAAACCTGCCTACGATATGGTGTCTCTCTTGTTATTTCTGGCCGGACCGCCGCCGGAAAAACAACATTGCTTGGAAATTTACTTGACAGTATTCCGAACTGCAAAAGAATATATTCCGTTGAATCAGGGGCCCGCGAGCTTTCGCTTATAAAACACGATGATGAGGGAAAAGTTGCGAATAA
>CASEEB010000320.1 GCA_949286815.1 uncultured Eubacteriales bacterium
GGCAGTAAGCTTATGGGCAAAGCCGACGCAATGGTACATCAGTTTGTAATGGCGTTTGTGAGAATATCGCTTTACGTTATACTTGCCGCGTCAATAGTAGCAATACTCGGAGTTCCCATGGCGTCTATCGTTGCGGTTATAGGAAGCATCGGTCTTGCTATATCGCTCGCGGTGCAGGGAGCTCTCGGCAATCTCGCGTCGGGAATTATGCTTCTTGTATTCAAGCCGTTCCGCATCGGAGACTTTATCGAATCTGAGGAATACAGCGGTACGGTGTCGGATATGGGAGTATTTTATACCACTTTGCTGTCAACCGACAACCGCACGGTTGTTATTCCGAACAAACTGCTTACCGAATCCACAATTGTAAATTACTCGACTCAGGACAACCGCAGACTCGATGTTCAGCTCGACGTCGCGTACGGCTCGGATCTGGAGCTTGTCAAGCAGAAAGTACTTGAGGTTGTGGCGAGGCACGGAGAAGTTTTAAACGATCCCGCTCCGTCAGTTAGACTGACCGAAATGCGGGACTCGTCTTTGCGTGTGACGCTTAAACTTTGGTGCGCGAATTCGGATTATTGGGCATTAAAATACAGTTTGCTTGAGGAGATTTTAGAAGAATTCGGAAATGCCGGAATCGATATACCGTTTCCGCAGCTTGATGTTCATGTTAAAAAGTAACTTGCCGTCAGGTCTGACGGCTCACTTATGTTAAAAATACGCCTGAACTTTGGATTTTTGAGGTGATGATTATGGATTATTCCGAAATATACGTAAATGAAGCTGAATTGAAAAAATATTTTGAAGATTATTTTTTTAAAAGCCGTGAGCTTGCCGAACTGCTTGTCGGAAAAATGGGCAAAAGCGGAGTGACTCTTTCCACAGCGGAGTCCTGCACCGGGGGACTTATCGGAGCGGTTATTACCGATATTCCCGGGGCTTCCGATATCTATTGCGGCGGAATGATAACATACAACAACGACATCAAAATATCGGTTCTGGGAGTCAGTCCTGATACTATCGAAAAATATACAGAGGTGAGCTTTCAGACCGCGCATGAAATGGCGGTGCTCGTAAGGGAAAAATTCAATAGCCGGATAGGTGTATCGGTGACCGGATTCGCCGGGCCGTCCGGCGGAAACGACAAAGACCCTGTCGGAACCGTTTACGCCGGTGTACAAGGAGAGGAGTTTTCCCGAGTATACAGACTTTCGGTCGGTAAAGACAAAACCAGAGAACAGACAAGGTATGCCGCGGTTTGCTTTTTGCTGAGTCTTCTGAATGACTCCGATATATTTTGACGAAATGTTGAAAAAATTAAAACAAAAGCTTATAAAAGTTTTTGTTTTATACTTAATTTATGGTAGTTTTTCAGATGTGTCCGCGTGTTATAATTAATGTCGAAATATTAATTTATTCTGTATGCCGGATGACCGGCATGAAAGGTGAAATATGGCAAAATACAGAAAGATAGGAATACTTTCATCCGGCGGAGACGCTCCGGGTATGAATGCCGCAATCAGGGCGGTGACGAGAAAAGCGCTTGCGGAAGGCATTGAGGTCGTCGGAATTCTTGAGGGATATAACGGACTTATAAACGGAAATTTTACTGAGCTTGACACACATGCGGTATCGAACATTATAACTCACGGAGGAACTATACTCTATTCCTCACGCTGTCCCGAATTCAAGACGGAGGAGGGAATGGCGAAGGCGATTAAGACATGCGAGGATAATCAGATAGACGCTATTGTGGCTATAGGCGGAGACGGTACTTTCCGCGGCGCCACTGACCTTACCAATCACGGCATCCCGTCTATAGGCATTCCCGGGACGATAGATAATGACATTACCGCCACCGAGTATACCATTGGATTTGATACGGCGATGAATACCGTGCTGCAGCTTATAGATTACTTACGGGAGACCTGCGAGTCACATGCGAGATGCAATATTGTGGAGGTTATGGGAAGAGACTGCGGGATGATAGCTCTTTATGCCGGTATTTCCGCCGGAGCCGTTATTATAGCCATTCCGGAAGTGCCTTTTGATGAGGAATTTGCCATTGATAAACTCAAAAAGGCGCGCGCTAACGGAAAAAGAGGTTTGATTGCCGTATTTGCGGAGGGAATGTCCGCTAATCATGACCATGAATACAGTGAAAAGTTTGTCGAAAAACTTCAGAACGCTACGGGAATTGATACCAGATTCGCGAGACTCGGACACGTGGTCAGAGGCGGATCTCCCACGCTGAGGGACAGGCTCACCGCTACCAATATGGGTACCGCGGCTGTAAGCTGCCTGCTTGAGGGAAAGAGCAATGTGGTTATGTGTATGCAGGGAGGTAAGGTCACCGCGGTTGATATCAATTATGCTTTGATACTTGACAGGATGTACAAAGGGAAGATACAGGAGGGCGATCTCGACAATTTCAGTCCGGACGCTATTGCCGAGATGAAATCTACCTGCGCATTCAGACAGGCGAAGATTGAAAATCTTTATAAAATGTCATACGAAATCTGTGAATAATCTTTTGGGATTGGCTCCGGATATTTAGTCCGGAGCCGCAGAAATTTTAAAAAACCAACATCAAATTGTTTTATGTGGGATGTTTCCGTTTATTGGGTCAATTTTGATTGAAAAAGTTAATTGAATGAGGAATTGTAAAAAAATATAAAAAATCTCTTGACATTTTAAGATTTTTGTGGTATCATATTTAAGTCGCTTGAAGCGACAGATAAAAATAACTTTTATACGGAGAAGTCGCGTAGCTGGTCGAGCGCGCACGATTGGAAATCGTGTAACCGTCAAAAGCGGTTCGAGAGTTCGAATCTCTCCTTCTCCGCCAAAAACGACAAGTTTTGACTTGTCGTTTTTTAACAGAAAAAGCTTGGCTTTTAAATATCTGGTACGGCGTGTTACTCCGCGCTTTCTGCCGATACTATTCGTTGCCTTTAACATATGAACACAAACTAAGTTTTTATCAAATTCTATCGGAAAAATGATCTAAGGGGGGAATAACTATGCCATCTGTTGAAAAATTCAGAGAAACTCTTGAAAAATTCAATGTGGATGAGGAAATCATATCCAAAATAAACGATGGGTATGAGGACATTGTCGATAAATCTCCCAAAAAAATGAAAGCTGCCTATTTTAAGCGTGCGTTGGATATTATGACGGATAACGTAGACTCTCAGATCATACACGATATTTTTGAAATGAACCCCTGTTGTACGAGCGGGGCAAGAAAAAAAGCCTCAAATCTCTTCGCTAAAGAATTTGCGGGATGCTCATTAGACGAGAAACTGGAAAAAATAGGGCAAAACATGGGAACGCCTGTCAGAAATAAAGACGGAACTTTAACTGTTTATGCTGTCAGTTATTACAAAGACGGCAGATTTAATTGCGCCTGTCCCAATTTCAATAATCTCAAATTTGACTACTCTGTATCAAAGGATTATTGCTTCTGCTGCGCAGGTCATTTTAAATACCATTATGAAATTATGCTCGGCGTAACGCTTAAAACAATTGAAATCGTGTCATCTCCCCTTGACAGCAATGGCAGGGACGCTTGCGTTATAAAATTTCAAATCATTGAAAACACCGTTGAAAATTGATTATCAGTTTTAACTCATTGGTGTTTAGCTTTACATCTTTCTCAATTTGGAAGTCTTGTATTCTTATGTAGCTAAGGAATTTATTTTGAGCTACACTTCCAGAACAAAAAGCTTTGATATAAAAGGAGAACCCTTTTGTGTCAAGGTTTTTTTTCGTTTTTACGTGCTTCATTGTTTTTCAAATAATTGCGTATTTTTATATATTTTTGCGTGATTTCCGTGGTCAGAATGTGGTCAGAATTTTCACTGTAATTTGAATTACAATTACTCAATTATTAAGTATCAGTATTGCGCGCGAAATTACTATGGCGATGGTAGTCAAAACGCTCCGCTTGCCCGCTTTAGTTGAAAATCAGAATAGTCCTGTAACAACTGAAAAGTATGGTTAATATATCCGATATTTATCCCGGGCAAGGCGGGCGTTTTCTTTATTTGTGTGCGAAAAATTTTAGGCGTGACAGTCTGACGCAACATTTCGGACACATCTTAAAATATCACTTTTTTTGATATCATTTTGCGTTTCGGTCTCACATTCTATTGTGACACTACACAACAAAAATATTTATGGCTTAAAATTAACTTGACAAAACAATAAATATGTGATATAATTACACAGATATACAGATACTTGTAAATTTAAAATTATAAATTGATTCAGGAGTGCCGACATGTCGTTTATTTTGAAAAATTCG
>CASEEB010000321.1 GCA_949286815.1 uncultured Eubacteriales bacterium
TAAAAATGTCAATAAGATATTGAATTTTTGTGATAAATTTACAACTTATTCCGCTTTTTTAACAAATTTATTACAATTTATTGGAAATAACATCCATAATTATAAAGCCGTTATACAAAAAATAAATCGGCTTTTTACAAAATAAAGCCGATTTTTAAAAACCCTGAATATTTTATTATATTATGCGGAATTTAGTCGGAATTTAGTGAATTTTAATCCGTGTCAAAAGTCTGTGGCTTTTTGAACAATGGATACGTTCAGATTTCCGTTCATTGTCCGTATGTCGTCAATCAGTTCCTTTTGCTTTGATATGTCTTTCATTTTAATTCGGTAATCAAGCTCCGCAAGCGTTCCGTAATCGGTTGTTCTTACCCTGTCAAGGTGATAAAACCTGCAGTGCTTTTCAAGTACGGAATCAAAGACGCCGTAAAAATCAAGGCTTTCGGGTACGATTACGGTAAGCTTCATTATACGTCCTCCGAAGTTGTCAAATCCTACAAGATTGGCTATGATCAGAACTATAAGCACTATGCCGATACAAACTACGGCCAATCCTATGAATCCGGTTCCGCAGGCCATTCCGGCAGCCAGTGAAAGAAACAGGTATACAAGCGCTTTGGGGTCTTCAAGCGTGCTTCTGAATCTGATCAACGCGAGTCCCCCGCCTATGGATATTGCGCCGGCGATATTGTTTCCTATGCAAGCCACAATGATAGATACCGCGGGACCTATAAGAAGTATGGTGACTATCAGGGAAGACATGTATCCGTTTTTGCGGTATGTAAATATGTAGACAAAGCAAATCGCAAGCGATATTGCCAAAGCCGCTCCCATAAATATAAGGACATTTTTCAGAGAAGAGTTAGGAGTTATTTGAAAAAGTGTACGGTTAAAAAATTCGTTCATTTTGATGACGCCTCCATGCGGGGAATATAATCGGGTCTGTTTTCAATCTGCTTTTTAGTATACTTCTGAAATTCGGAACCGTATTTGGAATATGTACCGAAAATAATGCCGTATTTGTCCATTATACGTGAAAACCACAAGGGAAGGGCGCCGGCAAAT
Source organism: uncultured Eubacteriales bacterium (assembly GCA_949286815.1). Taxonomy (GTDB): domain Bacteria; phylum Bacillota; class Clostridia; order Oscillospirales; family CAG-272; genus SVTX01. The sequence continues at coordinate 1,066 of CASEEB010000321.1, forward strand.
TTTATCTCAAGCAGGGTTTTTCCGTCAGGAAGGAGAAATTCTCCGTATCTTCCGGATTCGAGTCTCAGGTCATGCCTTCTTGTAACGATATCTTTGTCAACCGTTACGCGGAAACTGCTGTCTTCTTTTCCGTAAAACGCGTTTCTCAAATAGCTTATGTATACTTTCGGATAGACATGGTTAAGTTCTCTGAAATAGTCGATTTCCTTAAGCACCTGCTCGTCGATGTAACTCAGACCCTCGGGGTGTATTCCTTCGTTTAAATATCTGTAAGCTTGCGCGAGAGTAATTTTCGTCCGTCTTTTGGTTCCGACACCGTACAGCTTGCGTTTCAATTCAATAAAGACGGTTGATGTTTCCTCAGGTACGCCGTAGCTTCTCATTCGGAGTTTTTCTTTATACGGCGGTTTCATTACAGAGTGCCTGATGACATCGTTGTTGTCATTGTCGAAATATATATTGCACACCATATACGGTTCACCGTCTTTATTGAAAACGTCCGGCTCCATATATTCCGAGATATCACGAATGAAGTCAGGAACAAGTCCGTTGTTTATAAGAACTTTTTTCTCAAGGCGTTCAAAGGTATTCTGAGCCATGACACCGGACCTCCTGTGACTTTACATATATTTTTTTGCTCTGAAGTAAGAGTATTTTGTTCAGATACAATATAATATCACAAAACCGCGTTGGCGTTGTGGATAATTTGTGAACATATTAACTATTATAGGTTAACATTAAAATTTTGTTACATTACAGAGAGAGTTTTTTCTTTAGATTTTGAATTTGCTTTTTTACGGAATCCGGAGATGGTCCGCCGTAACAGTTTCTTCCGTTTACGCAATTGGTAAGGTCAATTGCAGTATACACGTCAAAGTCAAAAATTTCGGAAAAGTTTTTGTATTCGTCAATGGTCATGGTTTCCAGAGTCTTTTTATTTGCAATGCAGTACGCTACTATTTGTCCTATGATTTTATATGCGCTTCTGAAAGGCATCCCTTTTTTAACCAGATAATCCGCGCAGTCGGTTGCGTTAATAAATCCGGCGGACGCAGCCTCTCTCATTTTTTCTTTTCTGAAAGTAAGTGTGTCCAGCATGGAGGTGAAGAGCTCAAGACAGATTTTAGTGTTGTCGACAGCGTCGAAAATTGCCTCCTTGTCCTCCTGCATATCCTTATTATATGCAAGGGGCAATCCTTTCATTACTGTGAGCAGTGTAGTCAGATCTCCGTATATTCGTCCGGTTTTGCCCCTGACCAATTCCGCGATATCGGGATTTTTTTTCTGAGGCATAATGGAAGAGCCGGTGGAGTAAGCGTCGTCAAGTTCCGCAAAGGCAAATTCCGACGAGCACCAAAGTATTGTTTCTTCCGAGAATCTCGAAAGATGCATCATAATTATTGATAGGCATCCCGAAAATTCGATTACAAAATCCCGGTCGGAAACTCCGTCCATACTGTTTTCGGTGACATAGTCGAATCCCAATTGCTCCGCGACATAAAAACGGTCGATCGGATAGGTCGTCGCAGCGAGAGCGCAAGAGCCGAGCGGCATTACATTCGTGCGCGCATATGTCTCTTCAAGTCTTTGTATGTCCCGTTCAAACATCTGCGCGTAAGCCATCATATAGTGTCCCAGTGTAACCGGCTGGGCGCGTTGGAGATGCGTATAACCGGGCATGACTGTTTCCGTGTTCTCCCCGGCAATTTTGCACAGGATATTTTCAAGCTTTAAAATATACGACTTTATTTCGGATATTTCCTTTTTCAGGTACATTCTGATATCAAGCGCCACCTGGTCGTTTCTTGAACGGGATGTATGCAGTCTTTTGCCGGTTTCTCCGATTCTCTCGGTAAGCACGCTTTCAACAAACATATGTATGTCTTCGGCTTCCGGGTCAATCTGAAGACTTCCGGATTCAATATCGCGGAGTATTTCTTTCAGTGTTTTGCAGATCAGATCCGCCTCATGCTTTTCAATAATGCCGCATTTTCCGAGCATGGCGGCATGAGCGACGGAACCGGTAATATCTTCTCTGTACATTCTGCAGTCGAAAGAAACAGAGGAATTGAAATCGTTGACTCTGCTGTCAAGCTTTTTTGAAAAACGGCCTTCCCACATTTTCATAAAGTATAAACTCCTTAGAAATAAATAATTTAAAGGTATGCGACGTTTTTATCGCATACCCTGGGTATGGACATATATTTATTTGTTCTCGCGCCTGGAATCAAGTATGGCCTTTACTTTTATAGGCAAACCGAATAGGTTGATAAATCCTTCCGCGTCCTTCTGGTTGTACGCGCCTCCGTCCTCGCCGAACGAAGCGACGTTTTCATCGTACAGAGAGTAGGGAGAGGTAAGAGAAGCGAGAATAATATTTCCTTTGTACAGCTTGAGCTTTACATCGCCGGTAACGGTTTCCTGAGTTTTTGAGACAAACGCGGAAAGCGCCTCTCTTACCGGCGTGTACCATTTTCCGAAGTAAACAAGGTCTGCAAACTGTCCGGAGAGCATTTGTTTTAAGTGCATGGTATCTCTGTCGAGAGTGATGGTCTCAAGCGCGTCATGCGCCGCGTAAAGTATAGCTCCTCCGGGAGTTTCGTAAACGCCGCGGCTCTTCATTCCCACAAGCCTGTTTTCCACCATGTCGACAAGACCTATGCCGTTTTCTCCGCCAAGCTTATTGAGTTTTTCAAGCAAAGATACCGAATCGGTTTTCTCGCCGTCGATCGCGACCGGAATACCTTTTTCAAAGCTTACGGTTACATATGAGGGTTTGTCGGGAGCCATTTCGGGAGATACGCCGAGTTCAAGAAATCCGGGTTTGTTATACTGAGGCTCGTTAGCCGGGTCCTCAAGGTCAAGTCCCTCATGCGAGAGATGCCAGAGATTTTTGTCCTTAGAATAGTTTGTTTCGCGAGTGATCTTCAGCGGAATACCTTTCTTTTCGGCATATTCTATTTCTTCCTCACGGGACTTTATATCCCATGTTCTCCAAGGCGCTATAATTTCCATTTCCGGAGCGAAGGCTTTGATTGTAAGCTCAAAGCGTACCTGGTCATTGCCCTTTCCGGTGCAGCCGTGTGCAATGGCGTCGGCACCCTCAACCTTTGCTATCTCAACAATTCTTTTCGCGATTATAGGACGCGCGAAAGAAGTGCCCAAAAGATACTGGTTTTCGTATTTGGCGCCCGCCTGGAGGGTGGGAAATATAAATTCTTCAATAAATTCCTTGCGAAGGTCTTCTATGTACAGCTTGGACGCTCCGGTTTTTATGGCTTTTTCCTCAAGTCCGTCTGTTTCGGAGCCCTGACCTACATCTCCGCATACCGCTATGACTTCACAGCCCGGATAATTGTCTTTGAGCCACGGAATAATGATGGAAGTATCAAGTCCTCCGGAATACGCAAGGACTATTTTTTTGATTTGTTTGGACATATGCTTCTCCTTTATATAATCCTAAATGATAAACTGAAAAATTTGGTTTGATTTTCTGTAATTTTGTCTTCCGCTTATACATTATAATGATATACTTAATCAATATTATAACGCATAATAATACAAAAATCAATAGCAATATTTAAAATTTTGAAAAAAAAACAGTTATTATTATATTATCAAAATTTTGTTTTAAATTATATGCGGCAGTGTGTGAAACAATATAAATGAAAATATACGAAAGGGTATTTGAATGAAATGACAAAAAAGAATAAATTTTCAAAAATAAAAGTTTTTGTCTGTTTGTTATGCGCTCTGTGCATATTCGCGCTTTCCTGTCTGACTGTCTTTGCAGAAGTGGGAGTGTTTAATTGGTATGTAATGAGAAACAAGGAGCACAAACAGCCTGTAGCGGAGAAAAACCTTTCCTTTATTTCCGAGTACGGCGGATATTATATAGACACAAACCATGGCGACAGTACGGAAGAAAAGGTCGTATATCTTACGTTTGACGCCGGATATGAAAACGGCAATGTCGAAAAAATACTTGACGTGCTGAAAAATCAGAATGTAAAAGGCGCGTTTTTTGTGCTCGGAAATCTGATTGAACGCAATACCAGTCTGGTATGCAGAATGTTTGACGAGGGGCATCTTGTATGCAATCATACCTATTCTCATAAAAGTATGGTAGGAAAAAGCAGGGAAGAGGTTCAGTCCGAACTCAGACGTCTTGAACAGACATGTAAGAACCTTACAAACAGAGAGTTGTCAAAATACTATCGTCCTCCGGAAGGGAAATTTGACGAAAAATCACTTGAATATGTAAATGATATGGGATACAAAACGGTATTCTGGAGCTTTGCGTATGAAGATTGGGACAACAACAAGCAGATGAGTCCGGAAAAAGCAAAGGCGAAAATACTTGACAATATTCACAACGGTGAAGTGCTTTTACTTCATCCCACATCGGCTACAAATGCCGCGGTACTTGAAGATGTGATAGTTGAACTGAAAAATCAGGGATACAGATTCGGAACCTTAGACGAGCTCTGCCGCTGAAAAATCAAAATATAAGAATCAAGGAAGTTTTGCATAATGATGATTCGTAAAACTTTATTATGGCTGACAGCATT
>CASEEB010000322.1 GCA_949286815.1 uncultured Eubacteriales bacterium
ATTCCGTTCGATGTCCGTCTCGGAGCGGGGAATGAGGTAGGGGAGACCAGAGCCTGAATTTCGGCTATTATGGGTCGTGTGCCTTCAATTGTACACACCGCGCAGTTGCCGGGAGTTTTTTTCGGTCTGCCTGAGAGCAGCATCTCGGACGGGTTTTCAATTTCGACAAGACCCTTGTCGCTCATTTCAAAGACGCCTATTTCGTTTGTGGAGCCGAATCTGTTTTTATTGGCTCTGATAATGCGGTAGGATTGCAGTTTTTCACCCTCAAAACACAGCACGGCGTCAACCATATGCTCAAGCACTTTGGGGCCCGCTATTCCGCCCTCCTTGTTGACGTGACCGACAATCAACATGGAAATGCCTTCGCTTTTGGCTTTGTTTATAAAGTCGAGCGCGCATTCACGGACCTGTGTTACGCTGCCCGGCGCGGATTTTATATCGTCGCGGTAAACTGTCTGTATTGAATCTATTATTATCACGTCCGGCTTTATTTTGTCAGCCTGAGAGAGAATCCCGTCAATATTTGTCTCTGTAAGTATATACAGATTTTTTCCCAATATTCCCAGACGCTTGGCTCTCAGTTTCAGCTGACCTCCCGATTCCTCTCCCGAGACGTACAAAACCTTTCTGCTTTGTCCCAGACAGTCGGAAATCTGCATGAGCAGTGTGGATTTTCCTATTCCGGGTTCTCCCGATATCAGTACCACGGAACCGTGTACAAGCCCTCCGCCGAGAACTCTGTCAAGCTCTCCGAGCCCGGTATTTGAACGTATGTAATCCGGTATTTCAAGCTCATTGTATGAGACCGCTCGGTTTGAGGAGGGCTCGGTCGAAACATTCCTCTTTCTCGCCTTGGTTTCGGTTTCGGGCTGGGTGTTTATCACATCCTCGACAAAAGTATTCCAAGAACCGCACGAGGGGCATTTTCCGAGCCACTTCGGCGAGTGATACTCACATTCCGAACAGATAAAAACAGTTTTCAGACCTTTCATATCTTCAAATTTCCTTTTTAATGTCGCGCCTGTGAAATGCAAATAAGCAGATTATAGGGCGGGGTAATATTTCTGTTTATAATTATAATATAATATTTTCGGGATTTCAATATATATTGTTTGAATTTTAAAAAAAGTAGAAATTTGTCTGAAATTTATTACAAATTTTAATGTGTAATAATATTCTTTCAGAGGGAAAACAGAGGACTTGATAGTTTGTTATTAACTCTGAATCGGCGGCGGTTTGAAATATAATAAACATATTGCCGTTCGGTTATTTATTTTAGTTAAAAAGTATCAAGCAGGAAAAAACAGAGAAAATAACCATATACTGTTGACACAAAAATAAAAGTGTGATATAATTTAGGCGTGTTAATAAATGTATAACGGCGTGAACAGACAGTAAAATTCAATATAAAAAAGATGCCTGCGGGCTGAACGGATAAAGTTTGAAAATAAATTTTCAAACACGCCTTTGGTGACTTCGGTGTCAGGAGCACGGAGCCGATTTGCAAATGGCAAACCGTACAAAAAGCTGATTCAGAGTGAGAAAGGAATGGTCATAAAAATGAACACCGTTAAATTTGACAATAAAAAAACTCTTGTTGTTGCGCACAGAGGTCTCAGCGGACTTGAGAGGGAAAACACAAACGCGGCGTTTGTCGCGGCGGGAAACCGTCCGTATTACGGAATCGAGACGGACATATGGCGTACAAATGACGGGCGTTTTGCCGTCAATCATGACGGAAATCTGCAACGTGTGGGAGGAGAACAGGTTTCAATTGAGAGTATGTCAATGGACGCCGCTCAGAAATTTGTACTCTTCGATACCGACGGAACAAAATCGAGAAGAGACCTTCGGGTTCCTACGCTTGAGAATTACATAAATATCTGTAAAAAATACGAAAAAGTGTGCGTGCTTGAGCTGAAAAGCGTTTTTACCGATGAGGAAACGCAAAGGTTTATAGATATAATAAAGGATTACGATTATCTCTCAAATGTTATTTTTATCTCGTTTCACTATGAGGATTTATTGAAAGTCAGAAAAATATTGCCGGAGCAAAATGTACAGTTTCTGACCGGAGACAATTCGGATGAACTTATATCAAAACTTGTCGCCGACAGAATGGATATAGATATAGCGTATCCTTCTCTTACAAAAGAACGTGTGGACGCGATGCATAACGCGGGGCTGAAAATAAACTGCTGGACGGTGGACGGCAAGGATGACGCGGAAAGGCTTTGCGACTGGGGAGTTGATTTTATTACCAGCAATATACTTGAGGGAAAAAGCCTTTAATAAATTTAGAGCGGTTATGTTTTTATCTGTAAGTTTTTAAAATTTTTCCGTATGTATTGACAATAATTGAATTTTGTAGTATAATATATACGATTTGCCGCGGTGTCGCGCGGCGGACTTTGCCGCAGGTCTGTATTTTGTCGGCAATTTCACTTTATACCTGTTTTTTAATCAATGTTTATTATTTAAATATATATTTCGGAGGATCTATCATGAAGAGAATAATAACACTCAATACCCGCAATCTTGAAAAGAGCGCAAAGAACGGTGGCTGCGGTGAATGCCAGACTTCTTGCCAGTCCGCGTGCAAGACTTCCTGCGGCGTTGCCAATCAGCAGTGCGAACAGGCAAAAAAAGACTGATAAATAAGTCATTAAGCATAAGCCGTTTTGCTTCGATAAGAGGCAGGCGGCTGTGTTTTTGTGTCCGGACATTTACTGAGAGGCGCGGATTTTTAAAGCTTGAATTTTTTATTGTTAATTGGCGTTTTAATAAAGAAAGGTATAATATAACATGATACATCAATATAAACTTAACGGATATAATATAGTTCTGGATGTGTTCAGCGGTTCGGTACACTGTGTGGATGATATTGCGTACGACATTATTGAAATGTATGAAAACAACGACAGAGACTTTATTGTACGGGAAATTCTCAAAAAATACGGCGATACCGAAGGCGTCAACGAGAGCGAAATAAATGAGTGCATTGACGATATTGAGACGCTGAAGCGTGAGCACAAGTTGTTTACGGAAGATGTATATGAAGACAAAGCTTTTGATTTTAAAAACCGGAGCACCGCGATAAAGGCGCTTTGCCTGCATGTATCCCATACCTGTAATCTGAATTGTGAATACTGTTTTGCCGCTCAGGGCAAATACAACGGAGAGCGGGCGGTCATGTCGGCTGAGGTAGGCAGACAGGCGATCGATTTTCTTATTGAGAACTCGGAGGGCAGACGCAACCTTGAGGTTGACTTTTTCGGCGGAGAACCGCTCATGAATTTTGAGGTTGTCAAGGAAACAGTCGCTTATGCCCGCAGTATAGAAAAGAAATTTGATAAGAATTTCCGGTTTACGCTTACTACAAACGGTATGCTGATTGACGACGAGGTAATTGAGTTTGCAAACCGTGAATGTCATAATGTCGTACTCAGTCTCGACGGAAGAAAAGAAGTGCACGACGCTTTGCGCAAGACTGTCAACGGCAAAGGAAGTTATGATATAATCGTTCCGAAGTTCAGGGAATTTGTAAAAAGGCGCGGGGGCAAAAATTATTATATGCGTGGAACATTTACGCATAACAATACCGATTTTACCAATGATATCTTCCATATGCTTGACTTGGGGTTCAATGAGCTTTCAATGGAGCCGGTAGTGTGCGACCCGTCCGACAGTTACGCTTTGACCGAGGAGGATCTGCCGGTTCTGTTTGAACAGTATGAAATTCTCGCCAAAAAAATGATTGAGAGAAGGCGACAGGGAAAACCGTTTACATTTTACCACTACATGCTTGACCTCAGTCACGGACCGTGTATTTACAAGAGAATTGCCGGATGCGGCTCCGGAACCGAATATATGGCGGTAACGCCTTGGGGCGAGCTTTATCCCTGCCACCAGTTTGTGGGAGATCCGAAGTACAGTCTGGGCGATATCTGGAAAGGCGTCACGAATACCCAAATCAGAGATGAGTTCAAGCTGTGCAACGCCTATGCGAGAAGCGAGTGTAAGGACTGTTGGGCAAAGCTGTACTGCAGCGGAGGCTGTGCCGCAAACGCGTACCACGCTACCGGATCTGTTACCGGGACATATGAATACGGGTGCAAGCTTTTCAAAAAGAGGATAGAATGCGCTGTAATGACGAAGGTTTCGGAATATGAGGACGGGCTGGAGGACAGTCATCAGACCTGTGAAGACTGCGACTCGTGTTTATAAATAAAGATAAATAACAATCTGTAAAATAAATTTACGTTTTAAGGCGCAATACATATAAAACATATATGGAAAGGAAGTTTACTTAAATGAGTTTTAGCGAAAAAACACTGCATTCACTTGAATTTGACAAGATATGTGAAATGCTGTCCTCATTTGCGCCCACCGACGGAGCAAAGCAAAAATCATTGATGCTTACTCCTTCCGACGACTGTGACACTGTTCTGAATCGTCAGAAAATTACAACCGACGCCCGCAGACTTTGCGAAGCAAAGGGAATGCCTTCGTTCGGTATGATTAAGGATATATCGGATTCCTGCGAGCGGGCGGACAAGGGAGCTACCCTTTCACCGCGTGAATTGCTTGATATTGCCAATCTTCTGAAAACTTCAAGAACTCTTATCGATTATTTTTACGGCAATCATTTGTTCGATACGGTGCTTGACGAAGTCG
>CASEEB010000323.1 GCA_949286815.1 uncultured Eubacteriales bacterium
ATTACGCACCCGCCCTCCTTATCGATTTTTTTTACTTTTCCCGAAGCACTTTCGTACCGTCCTCCGTCTTTTTTTTCATCCGGGACAAAATACGTAATATCCGCACTCGCCTCATCTTCGGAATATTCCGAAATAATGCGCAGCTTGTACTCAATAATCTCTTTTATATCCTCAGACAAAACCGGACGGGCTTCGGTATGTCTTGCCGTTTCCTCTATCGCGTCCTCATATCCGCTCAGCGCCGCAAACGGCGCGAATTGCGCCGCTCGTTGAGACATCGGCATTTTTTTGTGATTATCCGATACGTGATGCGGCAAGCCTATTATATCATCGTAATTTTGAGTATCGTTTACATATTTCATAAACGTGAAACACCCTTTTCAAAGATAAATGTTTTGTTTGAAGTTCAGTCGTTTCTCATACAAGCGTATGCGTACGAAACCGGTCTCGGACAAAGTTATGCCTTGTGCCCGCCTATCCTTAGATTGCGTTCTTTAGCCGTAGAGCCCTCCAAAAGGTTCATGCCTTTAAGCACGGCATTTTTCCCGTGTTTTTTTCTGATATCAATTACGGTCTGCTGAATATCTTTCTCACGTTCGCTCTCACGGGCAATTTTTTGGCGTTCACGTTCAAGTTCTTTATAATCCACAAAGAGACTGAGCTGCTCGTCCGCCGAGAGTTCCTCCATAACCGCCTCTGGTACCACACGGTCGGCGGTTATATTTAATCTGCGTATCAGAAGTCTTTTATCGACTATGCTTTCAAACAGCTCCGATGCAGCCTTGATTATAAGCTTTGACGACGATGTATACCTGCCGATATTAACAGTGCCGTGCGCCGGCTTCGGCAATTTTCTCCCGTAGCTGTCTGATACAATATCACCGGTCTTACCGATGTCTTCGCAACCGGTGATATTTTTTGAGTCATATCCCACCGTAATCACGATTTTTGCGGTTACAAGTTCCTTTTCAACCAGTTCAAGCGCAAGCGTATCAGCCATCTCGCAGAGCACCAGCTTTGCATTCTCAAAGCCGTACGGCACCGGCAGTACCTGCCCCGAGCTTATACTGTTTGATTTCGGTCTGTATTCCTTAATATCCGCGATGGTACACGGCTCAACCCCCCAGGCGTGGTCTATCAGCAGCTCGGCGCCGACGCCGAACATTCTGTAAAGCAGTTCCTCATTGTAAAAATCCCGAGGACTGCCCACGGAACATTTCGCCACGTCTCCCATGGTATATATTCCTTTTGACTCAAGCTTTTCGGCATATCCTTTGCCAACCCGCCAGAAATCGGTCAAAGGACGGTGATTCCATAACAGGCGTCGATAGGACATTTCGTCAAGCACCGCTATGCGCGCTCCGTTTTCATCCGGATCTGCATGTTTTGCCAAAATGTCCATAGCGACCTTGCACAGATATAAATTTGTTCCGATACCCGCCGTGGCGGTTATGCCCGTAGACATAAAAACATCTTTAACAATCGTAAGAGCAAATTCCGAGGCGTCAAGTCCTCTTGTTTTCAGATACGGCGTCGCGTCTATAAATACCTCGTCTATCGAATAAACATGAATATCCTCGGGAGCCACATGCTTCAGATATACTTTATATATCCGTGTGCTGTATTCTATATAAAGCGACATGCGCGGAGGAGCCGCAATATAATCTATTGACAAAGAATTGTCTGACATAAGAAGATTTGCGTCAGACGACTTGCCGAAAAAGCATCCGCCGGGATTGTTTTTTCGGCGCCGCTCGTTTGCTTCTTTTATTTTCTGTTTTGCCTCAAAAAGTCTTGCCCGACCGGATATTCCATAGCTTTTGAGAGAAGGCGAAACCGCGAGACATACGGTTTTATCCGTCCTTGAAATATCCGCCACCAGAAGATTGGTAGTCAGCGGGTCGAGTCCGCGTTCGACACATTCTACCGAAGCGTAAAAAGACTTGAGATCTATGGCAATGTAATATTTATTCTCATTCACGGCGGCGCCCTCCCGTTTATAACTTATAAGCCGGTATATATTTTCGGTCATTAACTATTATTGACATTTGACTTAAAAATTATAAGCGACCGCAACAGACCCAAGACACTTGAGCTTAAGGCTTTAAGACTGACACGCAGTGATAATATCATCCGACGTGTCGTCCGACAATCAGAGCAACTTCCCTAATCTGTTCATATACTCCTTTTTATGCGCCATAAATGAATGCGCGTAACGTTTCAAGGTAACCGACGGGTCATTATGTCCGAGTATCTCGGACAAAGATTTAACATCCATGCCGCATTCAAGCGCTCTTGTGGCAAACGTATGTCTCAGAGCGTGAAACCCGTGATGCGGTATTTTCAATTTTTTAAGCAGCAGCTCAAAACTGCGCTGATACGACCTCACGGATACAAAACTTTCCCCGCATCCTATCACATATTTAGAATGGCTCCTCTTTTTCAATTCTTTCAGATATGGCAACAGCTGTTTCGGAATAGGAACTATCCTCCTTGAAGTTTCTGTCTTCGGAGTGCTGACTATTCTGCGCCAATGGCCGTTTTCATCTTTTCCCTCATAACAGGTCTTTGTAACCGACAGTTCCGAATTTTTCAGATCAATGTCGCTCCATTCAAGCGATAAAAGCTCCCCGATTCGCAGTCCGGTATAAAGGCATAGGACAACACCGAACATTTTATCGCGCTTGTCGCGTAGCACAGCCTGCTCAATTAGCTTTTGCTCCTGCAAAGTAAAGCATTCCACCGGTTTTTCCCTGATTCTGGGACGTTTCAGTTTGTCAACTTGAAATTCGTCTGTCAGACCAAGCGTATGCGCCATGCTCAAGGAAGAATGAATTACCAGAATAATACTGTTTACAGAATTTGAGGACAGCCCCTTTCCGGTTCTTGTATTGCCGCTCTGATACAAAACCGCTATATACCTCTGCAGCACTGCCGCGGTAAGGTCTTTAAGCTCATATTCCCCCAATACAGGCACAAGCCTGCGGTTTACAATATCCGCATATTGGTCATATGTTCGTTTTTTTACCGACGGTTTCTCGTAAATCTCCAGCCATTCATATAACCATTCTTTGTACTTCATAATTTTTAGCCTCCTTAGTAAAATTTTAAAAAATAAAAAACCGAACGTATAGATCCGTTCGATACCAAAAAATTCCATAAATTCAAATAAAATTATATCTGTCTGAAATTTTGATTTCAATATTATTTTGTAAATTTGTCATTTTTTGGATAATTACGCGTATACAAGACTTGACAAAAAAAGCCATAAGTGATAAAATAAAAAATAAAATAATAAAGACAAATTTCGGAAAGCGTCATGAAAATTTTCACTAAAGACAAACAATTTTACAAAAACTTTTTTTCTCTGTGGTATGTGCTTGTGCTAAACAATATAATAGTGCTCAGCGTAGGACTTGCCGACAACATAATGCTCGGAGCATACAGTGAGGCAGCTTTGTCGGGAGCGGCGGCCTGCAATCAGATACAATTTATATTTCAGCAGATAACCGTAGGTCTGGGCAGCGCCATGGTCGTGCTGGGCAGTCAATACTGGGGACAAAAACGCATGGAACCGATAAAAAAGACCGCTACGGGAGCGTTGGCGGTCGTAATGCTGTTTGCAGTGATTCTATTTATTTTCGCCGCGGTAACGCCAAGCGGGGTTGTAGGTATCTTCACAAACTCGGACGAGATAATCAAGGAAGGCGTTGCATATCTCAGAATAATCAAGTATACATACCCACTGTTTGCCCTGTCTACAATTCTGCTTGCGGTATTGCGTTCGGCGGAAAGCGTTAAAATAGGTTTTAGGGTTTCGGTAGTGACTCTGGTACTCAACATCACACTTAACTATCTGTTTATTTTCGGCAAATTCGGATTTCCCGAAATGGGAGCCGCGGGCGCGGCGATAGCCACTCTGATATCCCGTGCCGTAGAATGTATAATTGTTGTCGTACACACTGTTTTTCTCGACAAAAATCTTAAAATCAAACCCGTTGAAATTTT